>JAJRTA010000039.1 GCA_024278515.1 Candidatus Zixiibacteriota bacterium | reverse complement strand
GATGCAGTTGCTTCCGGAATGTCGCGAGCAGATAACCGAAATCGCCGGCGATCTGCAGATCGACATCGGTAACGAATTTGAACAGGCGGCACATACCGACGAAGAGGATGATCACGGTATCCGCGAGCGGCTGAACAATCAGGAAGTACAACTGGCCTTCCTGCGCAATGCGACCAGCGCCCTGATGGAAGCCAGGTCAACCGATGAGATTCTGCAGATAGTCTGTGAGGCGTTGTTCCGGGGCTTGCATATGGGAATGGTGGTGGTGTTCGCCTATGATTCCAAGTGGGACAGTTTTTGCGGGACGGTCGGGTTCGGGCTCGAATCACAGCAGGCGGTACAGGCGCTGAATTTCTCCGCGACCAGCGGACTTTTCGGGCATCTGCGTAAAAATGGACGGGCTGTCACGTTCTACAGGAAAAGTCCCGAATTCTGCCTGACCACGGATGAGAAGAATCGGCTCAAAGTCGATAATTTTGCGGCAGTCCCCATCATGATTCTTGATGACATTCAGTACGTCGTCATTTCCGCGCCGTCCCGGGAAGCCGGAGCGATCACCGACGACACTCTGGCTTCCATAAAATCGATTACTAATCAGGCCGGTATGGTGCTTGAGCGGAATCTTCTGAAGGCGAAAATGATGCCTTCATGATCTTCGGATAGTACAGTTACAAATAGAAAGTACGTTTACTTCTGATGCACGTGGATTTTCTTGCGCTTGTAGTCCACTGTGATTTTGTGCCGGTTAAGAAAGCTGCCGCCGATTATTCCTTCAAACTCGGAGTTACCGCCTGCGGACACACGAAGGCCGGATAAATCCTGCACGCTGATCATAACCCCTCTGGTAGAAATTGTTTCGCCGAGGGTAATCGAATCTATTCGGACGCGGGTGCCGTCACGCTTCGGTATGCCCAGTCGACCGGCCAGCTTCGGTGAGACCAGCGTATACGAGGCGCAGTAGTCAAGGATCATGGGGGCGCTTACCGTATCGTTGAAAACAGCCTCGACTATAATCAGGTGTCGAACCATTTTGAACGGGAGACTCCGGTATTTCCCGGTCTCGAAAATCTCCGGCTCCTCCATTTTCATTTCGAGCTTCTGTCTCGGATAGTCAACAGTAATGTAGAAATTTCTCAATATCTCATGTCCAATCAAACCGTCCGGGTATCCCCCCTGTTGATCGACAATGAGTGCTCCGAGATCGATTACGGCTGCTTTGAGGTTATACAGTTGCTCATCTCCGAAACGAAGCGATCGCATTTCAACCCACGATGCGGAGCTGGACCCTTCTACTCCCACTACCAGTCTCGGCGGCGGTCCGCCTGTTTTGGAAAGGCCGTTGTGCTCGGCAAATATCTTGTCGACATAAAGACGGTCGGCGCCGGTGTCGATACCGAAACGTCCTTTCACCCGGCCGTCGATCAGCACTTCCACCTCAACCAGCCCGCGGTTGGGATGGAATGGAATCTCCACGGCATTAACAAAAACTGCTACCGCCTGAAACATTATCGACAGGAGCAGTGGAATCAATCGAGTCATGGCATTTTCCGCAGTAATAATGAAATCACCGGATCAGGAAACTTCACCATGCCTTCGCACAAAGGAAATCACGCCGCCGATTAAAAGTAACGTCGTGCCGATCCAGACCAGGACGATCAGCGGTTTTTTGGTGATGTCGATAACCAGAACTTCAGGAGTTCCGGCATCGGTCAATCCGGGAATATCCAGAAGGATAGCTCCCTGGTCGGCCAGCACTTTTTCGATATTGACCGGAATGGTTTTATCGGCATCGAGATAGTCCGGCTTGCTTATATAGGCAGGCTCACCGTACTGGTTCGTGGTGTACACCATCGCCGGAGCAATAGTATACATTTGATCTTCATATTGTATTGCCAGTTTGGCCGTGACTTTCAATTCATCATTGTTTTCAGTATGGCTGCCCATGTCGAAAGCCATAAAAGTAATCTGGTAGTCTCCAACCTGTCGTACCTCCCCTTTGGCCATTTGCAGGCCTCCGCCTTCCGCCGGCTGAATCTGCTGGGGGGCAATATAGAGGTCGTTCAAAAGATAGCGTTCAATATGCGGTCGTTTCATCAGACCGTTCATCCGCTCGGAATAATACAGCTCCGGTCGAATCTCGTGTCCGCCGTCGCCGTCGTCGAGGGTGAGGATAAGTTCATTGCGCGGATGCATGATATCGTTGGCCATCCCTTTGTAGGCAAACTTTACTCCATACGAGGTGCCGCCCTCTTCGGTGGTCAGGATAAGCTGCTCATTGGTGGCGAACGCCGACGAGGCCAGCACGCCGATAACCATGATGCTGAAGCCGAAATGAGTCAGATGACCGGCCATCGACCGCCAGCGATGGGGCAGGCACCTGACAGCCGCAACGATATTTGTCATTAACGCCATTGTGGTTAAACCGAACAGCATGATATGAAGCGGTTCGGTCACTCCGGCCAGAACAGAGATACCGATTCCGCCGGCCAGCCCGATCAGCGACGGGATCAGCTTTTTCAGCCAGTCGGTTTTCATCAGGTACATGATCAGTCCGGTGGCGGAGACCACGAATACTCCATAGAATGTCCAGCCGGTATCGAGGCTAAACAACAGAAGAACCGCGATCAGGTTGGTTATCACAGCCGTAACGACCAATCGAGTCTTCCAGGATTTCATCGAGAACATGTCCTGCTTGGTCAGCGGTGATATGGCCAGAATCAGAGCGTAGATGATGGCCAGCGGCAGGGCGAATTCGTTGTAGGTTTTGATGTCGGCGGCGCGGGGCTCATTGCTGAAAACAGAAGTCAGAAACGGCAGCGAGCTCCAGAAAAGAACCATCATCGAAAAAATGAACAGAAGTGTTGTTGCTGCTATCAGAGTAAAATCCCGTCCGTAGAAGTTGTACTTGATGGGAACATGCCCGAGACTTTTGAACCGTATGGCAAACAGGACGATAGAGATCGTTGTAAACAGGATCAGGAAACCGATCAGGTACACGTTGGTGCCGAGATCAACAAAACTGTGCACGGAGAAATCGGCCAGCACGCCGCTTCGAGTGAGAAAAGTGCCGTAGATCACGAGAATAAAAGTAAAAGCGGCCAGCAGGATATTGGACTTCATCAGGCCGCCGTTGGTGCGTTTCATTATCAGCAGACCGTGCAGCAAAGCCAGCGATGAAAACCACGGGATCAACGATGAGTTTTCAACCGGGTCCCACGCCCAGTAACCGCCCCAGCCCAGCGTTTTGTACGCCCAGTAGCCGCCGAGGATATTGCCGCAACCGATCATCAAAGCGGTAACAGCCACCCAGGGGAAGATTCTGCGCCCCAGTTGCGTAAAATCGTTTTTTATCAGAGCCGACATGGCCAGGGCGAAAGGAACGCCTGCCGCGGCGTAGCCTATGAACATGACAGGCGGATGAATCACCATCCAGGGATCCTGTAAAAGCGGATTCAAACCCATCCCTTCGGGGGGCGCATGGTCAAGCATGTGGTATGGTGACACCTTGACCAGTATGAACAGGAAGAACAGATTAACAATCGAAAATACGACCATCCCCCAATCACGATAGATCCCGCCCATACGGATAATCGCGTATCCGAAAGCGGCGCTCATGAACAGCCATAACAGGTAACTTCCTTCCTGTCCTGCCCAGAGCGCGGATATTTTGAAGAAGAACCCAAGCGTGCTGTCGGAATACTCGTTGACATAACTGATGGCAAAGTTGTTAGTCAGAAAGAGATAAAACAGGTAAACAAGGGCTGCGACTACCAGGAACAGGAAGACATTATAGGATTTATGCGCCAGCCCTCTGGATGCCTGGTTACCACGGGCGAGACGGAAAAAAGAAAACCCCATCAGTAGATTCATGGCGAAAGCGCTCAGAATCAGTATTTCCCCGGGACTATTCCAGCTCATTATTGTTATGCTCCTGACCCGGATTCATAATCCTGGTGCTTTTTGATGTCCTCGTATTCTTCGGTCCCCTTTCCCTGATATTTCGAAGGGCATTTGACCAGCATCTGGTCGGCTACGAAAACGCCGTTCGAACTTTTCCCTTTCAAAACAACGGAAGTAGCCTGCTCGAAATTGCCCGGTACAACGCCATGATAGACGACCGGCATCCGCTCGGCCGTTGCTTCATCGGTGGCTTCGGCGTCATAGATGGCGAACTCAAGCCGCTGCTCCTCGGGGTTGAATTTAACCATGTCGAAGTCAATCTTGCCCATGACCTGCACGGTTCGCTCTGCTGTGCGAGCCTGATCAATAGGAACGTACTGTATCGTCGTCTGCATAAAGGAATAACCACCCCAGACAACGAACAGGACAATTACCAGCCCCCCGATAATGTATTTGGCGTTCAATTATTCTTCTCCTCAAGTTTTTTAACCTTGCCGTCCAGACGCAGGAGGTAGAAAAACAATCCTATCCAGACAACCAGGGTTACGGCCAGTGCTACGTAGTTGCCGTCCATTCTAAAACTCCATATCTTCCCGGTCGCGAACCATGTCGCTTACTCTATTGCTCAGGTTCAGCATCCAGAAATATAGTACGGTGAAAAGAGCCAGAGACGAGAAAAAGATTACTCGTACAATCGGCCCCATGGTGAATTTCATATTCGAATCTACTACCGAATCCGAGGGATGCAGCGAGGGCACTATCCGCGGAATCACGAAAACCAGGAACGGTACCGTAACAAAAGCGAAAATGGCGTAGACCGCAGAAAGAGCGGCTCGCCGCCGGGGGTCCTGTACAGCTCCGCGCAGAGCGAAATAGGCCCCGTAGATCAAAAGCAAAATAAAAACCGAGGTTTGTCGCGGGTCCCAGTTCCAGAAAGCGCCCCAGGTGACTTTGGCGAAAACAGCCCCGGTGACGGTAGCCAGAATGCAAAAAATAAGCCCCAGGCGGGCGGCGTCGGCGGCGCGGTCATCATATTTGAAGTCGTGCCTACGCAAATACAGAATCGAATAAATCATGGACATGGCGAAAGCCAGCACACATATCCATGCCTGCGGAATATGATAGTAGAATATTCGACTGGTTTCTCCGATCTGCTCTTGTGGGGCGTTAGTAAGAAAACTGGCGATTATCATTGCCGACATCGCCAAAAGAAGTAAGATTTTCCACCACATATCGGTCAGGACTCCGTTATCCGTCAACTCGGCGCAAGTATAACCCAAACCGGAGAAAAAGCAACAAACTTTCACCGTCGGTTCCGGTCCATATTTCAATCGGTGGTTATACAGTTATGATTTTCATTTGTACCCGAATATCAGGGCTGAAAATGGTTGTGTCCGCTCTTTTTTTGACACGACGGATTCCGGGACGAATGCGGATTGATATGGTCCTGAAGATCAGGTCGTCCCGTTCACGCGTGCGGGGAAGCAGCCGAGAACACGAACAAAATGCGATATTTCGTCCAGATTGGACAGCGCGTACTTTACTCGATCCTCGGCAAGAGAGCCGATAAAATCGACATAAAAGTAATACTCCCAGGCTTTCCGGCGTGAGGGGCGGGACTCGATTTTGCGCAGGTCGATATCCCGTAAGGCGAACACCGAAAGGGCGCGATAGAGATTGCCCGGTTTATTTTTCAGTGAAAAGACGATCGATGTTTTGGCCATGCCGCGAACAGGCCGGGGCTTTCGGGCCAGAAGCAGAAACCGGGTATAATTGCACTTCTCGTCTTCGATTGACTTGCGCAATACTTTCATTTTGTAGATCTCGGCCGCCAGGGGCGACGCAATGGCCGCCGTGTCGGTCGGCTTCTGCTCCGCCAGCATTTTGACCGCCCCGGCCGTGTCATAGAACGGTTCGACCGTGATGTCGGGATATCTGGCCAGAAAGTTGCGGCACTGTTCCAGCGCGGCCGGGTGTGAGATGATCTTTTTTATTTTTCGCATGGTGACGCCGGGTGCGGCTATCAGGCAGTGCACCACCCGGACCTGGGTTTCATCAATCACTTTCAGATTGCGTTCCAGAAGCAGATCGTAATTGCGGTGAATCGAACCGATCAGCGAGTTCTCTATCGGGATTACTCCGTAGTGAACATCACCAGACTCAACCTTATCGAAAAGATTATCGAATGAATTGCAGGGAAGTACGCGGGCCGTCTTTCCCGTCAACCGGCGGGCTGCCTGTTCGGAAAAGGCGCCGCGTTCACCCTGAAATGCCACTTTCCTTACTGCCATACATGGTTTGTCGGACAGATTGACTGATTACTGTAACGTCCACAGGAACGACAGGTTTGCATTTCCGTCAGGTTCTGATACTATGTCCATTTGTTTTCTGGATGCTGAATCAAGTTCAGCATGACGCAAAGTAGAAGTGGATGCCGGATCAAGTCCGGCATGACGACGTATCATGACCCTCTGAAACGATGTTAGCAGAGTACTTATCGCCAGGTCATTCCGGACCATGACCCGGGATCCAGACGGTTAAGCTCATGCCCAAC
Source organism: Candidatus Zixiibacteriota bacterium (assembly GCA_024278515.1). Taxonomy (GTDB): domain Bacteria; phylum Zixibacteria; class MSB-5A5; order GN15; family FEB-12; genus JAJRTA01. Next base: position 995 of record JAJRTA010000039.1, on the reverse strand, counting down.
AACTGAATACACCCTGTCTCCACCTGCGGCAGAGCCACCTCACTCATGAGAGGATGTTGTGGTCAGCGTACGCTCCCTGACCGGACACGTAGTGGACGGGGGCATTCTCGTGTGCACGGGCACGGATGAGGAATGCAGTTGCGGCATATTATTGAAACCGATTCGACGTTGCCGTGGCTTTGCTGATTGTCTATATTGCCTCCGGAAGCGGATGCCGTCTGGTGGCGGTCCCGGCCTTCAAAGCCGTGCGGGGGGCAGTTCTGCTGTCCCCGGTGGGTTCGATTCCCACCCCTTCCGCTTTTGTTTTTTCACACTCTCAGCTTCAGAATCTCCCGTGTCTTCTCCTCGCCGATGTCCTGGTGTTCACCGAACTTCATCGGCTTTGCTCCCATCCGACGCGCGATAACATCGCAGGCCTCGTCGGAAATACCGTACTCGGACAATCTCGTTTTTTGACCGAGCGAGCGGAAGAAATCTTCGGTGGCATTGATAGCGGCGTCGATTCTCTCATAGTCGCTGCCTTCGCAAATACCAAAAACACGTTCGCCGTATTGCAGTAGTTTTGTCTTCTTGGATTCTTTTTGAACCTGTAAAGTTCCGGGCAGAACCACAGCCAGGGTCTGAGCATGGTCCAGTCCGTATTCGGCGGTTATCTCATGGCCGATAATATGCGTCGCCCAGTCCTGCGGCACTCCCGGAGAAATGAATCCATTCAGCGCGCAGGTCGCGGCCCACATGATATTGGCCCGCGCCTCGTAGCTGGTCGGTTCTGCCAGCACCCGGGGACCTTCCTCGATCAGGGTCAACAGAATTGACTCGGCCAAACGATCCTGAAGCGGTGCGTCGGCCGGGTAGGTCAGATATTGTTCGGTCACGTGTATATAGGCGTCGATAATCCCGTTGATCGTCTGACGGGTCGGCAGACTGAAGGTTGTCACGGGGTCGAGGATGGAAAACTGCGGATAGACCAGCGGAGAGTTGAAAAAAAGTTTCTC
>JAJRTA010000038.1 GCA_024278515.1 Candidatus Zixiibacteriota bacterium | reverse complement strand
TCAATATCCTTAAAAAACAACGACAAAATCTGGAGTCTCTGGAGATTGAAGTCATCGCCCATCACAACGATGACTACCCGAAGCCTATGCATACTTTTGAAATAAAATATATCGCCAAAGGCGACGGACTCAGCGAGCAAAAACTGGCCCGGGCGATTGAGCTTTCCGAGTCCAAATACTGCATGGTCAGCCAGACGATGAAAGAGAATGCCAAAGTAACCTCAAGCTATGAAATTGTCACAGATTAGTTGAATCATTTACCGCTTCATATAGTCTAAGTAGAAAAACAAAAATGATTGGAGTAACCATGACTGACAATAAGCTGGCCTATCAACTCAGAACGAAGAAATCGTTCGATGAAGTGTGTGCCGATCTTGAAAAACTTTCACCTGAAAACCAGTTCCGGGTGCTGGCGGTACACGATGTAAAGGCGACATTGGCGGAAAAAGGGCTCGAGCGCGGACCTCTGAAGATTATAGAAATATGCAACGCCAAATTCGCTCATACGGCAACCCAGAAAGATATCAACGTCGCTTTATTCATGCCCTGCAAATTCACTGTTTATACCGACGGCGACGAAACGGTGGTAACACTGGCCCGTCCGACCATCATTGCCGAAATGCTGCCGGACGCGGGTCTTGAGGAACTGGCTGCCGAAGTTGAAGAAACGCTGAAGAAAGTGATGACCGAGTCGGTATAATACACTGATCGGACGACTCGGTATTTGAGGTTATTGAATTGAATAGCAAAAAAATAGCACGAGCCCTGATATTCGCTGTCGCCGGCGGCTTGCTTGGGTTTGCCGTCACCTGGGTGTATGGCCGGTTTGGCTCAACCTGACCGTTGATGTGCAACCCGCTGCTGACCGGCAGTCTCGGGGCGGTGACCGGTGCGGTCATGTCGATTTCTGAAAGTGCGGGAGTTAAATAGTGCCTATTTTTGAATACAAATGCTCAGACTGCGGTGAGCTGTTTGAAGAACTGGTCGGTTCCGCGTCCGAGACTGTCTGCTGTCCCGGTTGTAAATCCGAATCGGTGGAGAAACTGCTCTCGGCCGCGGCGGTTTCGGTCTCATCTTCGACCGGACCCAACTGCGTTCCCTCGGCCTGTCCGCAGGGCGGCACGTGAGCCGTAGCCTGATCTCTGCGGTCGCAGGTTCTCACTCAGATACAATATAGAATAAACCGAGTGCAAGGTGGCAGCGTAACCGGCAGCTCACGGAGCTGTAGTTACCTATATCACAACCTTGCACCCGGTTACCGGATTTTTACCGGGGATATGGTGTCTCCCCGGTTTTGTTATGAGCTGCAGGCTGATTACACCGCCTTATCTCCTGTTTCACCGGTGCTGATGCGAAGGGCCCGTTCAACCGGCAGCACGTAGACTTTCCCGTCGCCGCACAGCCCGGTATGAGCTGCTTTCGCAATCGTGTCAACCAGTCTGTCCACCAAATCATCAGTACAGAATATCTCGATTTTTGATATAGACACGAAATCACTCGGGTCATCATCGGCGTGCTGATGATCCTCCGATTCGCAACGTCGACCGAACCCCTTCACTTCAGTGACACTCATGCCCGGCAGATCCTCCACTTTGCGAAGAGCCAAAGTAACTTCAGACAGACGATGTGACTGGATGTACGCTTTGATTTTCTTCATTATGCCTTCTCCTTGTTTGTAACACTCTCCGGTTTTGCCGGTGCGTCCGTGAACCATTTGTAAATTGACGGCAGTACCAAAAGAGTCAGGGTGGTGGAGGTGATGAGTCCTCCGACGACAACTGTCGCAAGCGGCCGCTGTACTTCACTGCCGATACCTGTGGAAAACAACAACGGGATCATGCCCAGCGCCGCGGCCAACGCGGTCATTAGTACCGGCCGTAGCCGCAGGCAGGCCCCCTGAAGCGATGCCTCCTCGATTGATAGACCTTCCCTGACCAACTGGTTGAAATAGGTTACCAAAACGATACCGTTGAGCAGAGCTATACCGAACAGGGCAATGAAACCGACCGAGGCCGGAACCGACAGGTTTTGTCCGGTCAGCCAAAGCCCGACTATGCCACCGACCAGAGCCAGGGGAAGATTCAGAAGAATCAGCAGGGAGTTCTTAAGCGAATTGAAACTGGAATACAACAGGAAGAAGACGAAAAGCAAGGTAATGGGGATTACAACCGCTAATCTCTTGTTGGCTTCCTGTTGAAGGCGGAATTGTCCGCCCCACGTCGTAAAATAACCGGCCGGTAAAGAGATTTTGTCCTCGATCGCCTTTTGAGCTTCATTGACGAATGAGGTAATATCACGCCCGGTGACATTACACTGAACAGTAATAAACCGCTGGTTATTTTCACGAGTTATCTGGCGAGGACCTACTATTTCATCGATAGACGCCAGTTCGTGCAAGGGGACCCAGGCGCCGTCGGGGGAACGTACCAGAATCTGTCCGATTGCTTCGGGAGTGTCGCGGTGCGGCTTGTCGAATCGCACCATGATATCGAAACGTTTGACCCCTTCGAAGATCTGACCGGATATCTCACCTCCTACTGCGGCCTTGATCACCTCCTGCACATCGGAGACATTGATACCATAGCGCGCGATTGCCTGGCGATCGATACGGATTAAAAGCTGGGGTGTTCCCGATATCTGGTCCGGCTGAACATCCGCAGCTCCGGGCACTTTGCTGACGATTTGCGCGATCTCATCCGCTTTGATCTTAAGCGAATCCAGATCATCACCGAAAACCTTGATGGCCAGCTCGGCTCGCACGCCTTCAAGCAATTCATCGACCGTCATCTGGATAGGCTGGGTGAAATTAGTCAACACCCCCGGAATAGTGCCTACCTTTTTACGTATTTTTTCCTGGAGTTCTTCCTGTGTCCTGGCGGATGTCCATTCTTCCCGGGGGATGAGCAGAATATACATTTCCGCGCTGTTGACCGGATCCGTATGAGCCCCGACCTCACCGCGACCGATCCGTGTTACCACTCCGCGGACTTCGTCTATTTTCATCAGACGACGTTCGACAATCTGCGTTATACGCGTACTCTCAGTCAGGGCGATGGACGGCGCCATGGTCAGGCGCAGAACAAGTGTCCCTTCCTGAAGGGTTGGTGTAAACTCGGAACCAAGTCGCGGGTAGATGACACCGCCAAGTACGATAAGCAACAAGGCCATGACCAAAGCAACGACACGTCGTTTGATCAAAAAATTCAGCAACGGTCGATAAAGAATAAGCAACCACCTTATCAGCCCTGTTTCACCACCATTCGTTGCGGTGTGCTTCTTTTTGGGACGCCGCATCAGAACCGATGAGAGGACAGGCGCAAACAGCAAGGCGAACAACAACGAGCCGAGCATGGCCAGAGCAACGGTGTACGCCAACGGTCTGAATGTTTTCCCTTCCACTCCCGACAGAGTGAAAAGCGGCAGAAATACGACGATGATTATAAAAATGGCAAAAGCTATCGGCCGGCCTACTTCTTTGCAGGCGCGGGCAACGATATGGATTCGGGATTCGGACGAGTCCGCGGTGTGCAACAATCGTTCCGTGTTCTCAACCATGACCACCGCGCCATCGACAAGCATACCGATAGCAATCGCCAGTCCGCCGAATGACATGAGGTTGGCGGAAATGCCGAACTGTTTCATCCAGATAAAAGCGAACAGAATGGAAAAGGGAATGGAGATAGCGGCAACCAGGCTGGGACGAAAACCGCCCAGGAAAACCATAAGAATGATGATGACCAGAATCATTCCTTCCAGCAAAGCGTTGGTTACGGTTCTTACACATGCCGCTACCAGTGTTTTTTGCTCGTAGTAGGGGATAAGCTTGATCCCTTCGGGCAGAAGCTTGTTTATCTCGGTCATTTTTGCTTCGACCGCTTCGATAACCGTAGATGAGTTGGCCCCGAACAGTTTAATGACCATTCCCGCCACCACTTCTTCTATCCCGTTGTAGGTCTGGACACCCCTGCGTATAGCTCCGCCGATGCCTATGTCGGCGATCTGACTGAGAAAGACAGGAGTTCCGTTTTCGGATTTTATTACGATATTATTCAGGTCGTCGATCGTATAAGCCAGCCCCACGGATCGAACGATAAGCTCTTCCGCGTCGCGTTCAATGAACTGTGCGCCGACATTAAGGTTGTTGGCGCGTATTGTCTCAATGATATCTGAAAGGGATACATCATAGCGGAGGAGTTCCTTCGGACGGACATTGATTTGAAACTGTTTTTCATAACCGCCTATACCTAAAACCTCAGTTACGCCGGGAACAGTCTGCAGATGGAACTTAACCAGCCAGTCCTGGATGCTTCGCAATTCCTCGAGGCTGTATGTGCCGGTTTCATCTTCAAGATAGTAAAATAATATAAGCCCCATACCTGTCGATATAGGCCCCATAGCCGGTTCGCCGAAACCTTCCGGGATCTGCTCGCGGGCTTCCTGCAGACGTTCGTCGACAAGACGGCGGGCGAAATAAATGTCAACGTCATCTTTGAAGTAGACATTGACAACCGACAGTCCGAAGTTCGATACGGAACGAACACGGGATATCCCCGGAAGTCCGTTCATGGCGGCTTCCACCGGATATGTGATATATTGTTCGATCTCTTCGGGAGCCAGTCCTTCCGTGATCGTGAACACCTGCACCAGGTTCGGCGAAACATCCGGAAACGCATCGACCGGAAGTTGCCGGTAACTGAAAAATCCTGCGGCCATGATGATGACGGCAAAAACCATCATAAGCATACGGTTTCGCAAAGATAGCTGTATGAGTTTATCAATCATCTCTGTTTCCTCCGGCCGTTAATGGCTGTGACCGGCGCTGAGTGAACTTGTTTCGAGCTCAGCTTTCAGGGTGAAACCACCTTTACGAACGTATATCTGCCCCTCCGTCAGCCCTGAAATTATTTCAACCGATGAGTAATCAACACTACCAACTTGTACCGGAGAGGGGATGAATCCATCAGCGGTTTTTACGAAAATGACATCATTACCTTCCACCCTTTGAAGTGCGGATTTCGGAACCAGCAAGGGCACTTTTTCCCGGTTCGTAACGATTCTCCCTTCCACAAAGAGTCCGGGCCGCCAGTTTTGCTTGAAATTGGGCAGGATGATTCTGGCTGTGGCGGTACGGGTATGTTCATCAACGATCGGCGATAAATAGGAGATGCGCCCTGTTGCATCGGCAAATTCCCGTCCTGAGGATATCGTCACCAACTGTCCGACACGGACACTGGACAAGTGCATCTGGTAGATGCTCAGGTTCACCCATACAGTATCAAGATCGGCGATGATAAACGCGGGCACATCACCCTGGGGTACTTCACCGACATTAACCTGTCTGTCGATCACGGTACCATCCATCAAGGCGGTAACATTGTAAGGAGTTAATCCTTCGTTACTCTCAACAACCGCAAGAACATCACCCGTGCGAACCTGGTCGCCGATGCTTTTCAAAACCTTTTTGACCACGCCGACAAAACGCGGCACTATATGGGCGATACGATTGCCGTTGACGGCAATCTCGCCCGGGACCACGATTTCATTACGGATAACCCCCGGCCCGGCAGTGTCCAGAACAATATCAAACTCAGCCATCTCCGCGTCGGTCAGATTGACGACATCGATTTCATGTTCTTCGCCGTGCTCATCATGCTCATCGGCTTCCGCGTGACCGTGTGTATCCTGTTCGGTCATCTGCTTGTGGTCGTCGTCGTGTTCTTCCTGTGCAAGGACACCGGTAACCGAACTGCCCAATAAAAGAATTGTCAGAACTGTCAGGATTCTGTTCATCGTCTTTTTTACTCCTTATCAATACGCAATGTTATGCCGGTAAGGCCTTCCAGAGCGATAAGTTGTTCATGAATCGACAGAAGCATATCGTTGTGTTCAAATCACAATTCGTTGAGTGATCTTTCACCCTCAAGGAGCTGAGCATACGGTACTCTGCCTGCTTTGTATGCGGTTTGCAGGGTTTGATAAGCCTGTTCCGCCGTTGGTAGTAAAAGTGTATCGAGAGCCTGATGCCGTTCTATCAACTGACGGAGCTGGATGACCCCGATTCTGATCTCAGCAAAAGTTTCGAGCCGGGCTCTTTCCATTTCGTATTCCAATGACTTTGTTTGCGCCCGTAAACCGGCTTGTGTCCCCTGATTGCGGTTGAAAAACGGCACCGGCATCGAGACTCCGAAAACGAAAGAGTTGGAGTTGTCCGCTTCAATACGTTTGTAACCACCACTCAGGGTCAGTGTCGGGCGTGCTTCAGCGGCCGCCAATGACTCTTCGGCGCGGAGAAGCGCCGATTGTTTGTGTAACTGCAGAAGACCGCGCGAGGAATCAACTTTGCTTTCAAGAGTGTTAACCCGCTTGAGAAGATCCGAGAATTGTGGTTCAGGCTCCGAGTGTACGCTTTTGGTCAAATCGTCGTGATGACCGCCCCATAAAGACACCAGTGACGCTCTGGCTGCCGTAACCGCCTGCTCAGCCTGTTCGAGCATCAGTTGCACCCGCTGTTTCTCCAGTTGCGCCAGCAGTGATTCCGACTGCAAAGCGGCTCCCTTGTTGATCCTGAAATTGATATTATCAACGATCCCTTTAGCCAGGGCTACCGAGGTTCGGGTCAGAGAAAGATGTTCCTGGGCATGGACAAGGGTATAGAAGCGACGCTTGGTTTCGAGATAGAGATCAAAGGCGGAAAACCTGGATTGCAGACGAGTAGCCTCTATACCGGCCCGGGCAACTTGTTTGCGGGCGTCACGCTGACCGAACAGTTCGAATTCCTGTGAAACCGACATGGTGATTTCCGACTCCCTGAGACCGGGCGCGTCCCAGCCCACTTCTTCAAACTCCGCCTCAACTTCGGGATTCGGCCAGAGCCCGGCCTGCCAAAGACTGTTGAAAGCCGATTGTTCCTGAAAGGAAAGCGCCCTGAAAGTCGGATTTCTGAGAGAAACCAGATTCAGCACATCCGTAAGCGTCAACGCAGAATCCGAGGTGTCACTATTCACCTGAGAAGTATCGAAAGGAGCCTGCCAGGCTGTCGCTTCCTCACTCCGGGATATAGTGACTCCCCCCAGTACAATTGTGACAATAAATAAGATGTAAAGTTTTTCTTTCATCTACAGTTCTCCATCAGAGTTTATATTTTTTCCCGTACTCCCCCGGTGGGGATGACGGGATTCATTATTCGAATTGAAAAAAGAAGATTAAAGAATCAGCAGAGAAGAACAGTCACAGACAGAGTCGCCATGGATGTAAACAGCGGACTCACGTTCTGTAACGAAGCGGGCCGGACAGTCGTGAAAGTACATTCTACCGGAAAAATGACCTGCGGTAGAATATATGGAATAAATACACCCGTATCGGCGTTTTGTATCGTGGGGCGATGAGCGTGTGAGTCGAACCTGAGCGGTACATCCGTGCAGTCATCACAACCGACATGATATTTATGTACCCCCGGGGCACACTCCAAAACCGCGGTTTCTGCAATAAACTCCTTATCAGGCCGGCAATCCGATTCAATTTTGATATGACCGGTATCACTCAGGCACAGGACATAGCCGGAGTTCCCCATAGCCTGGCTCGCCAGAAACATCAGGCATAACGGCCAGATTATATACGCAAAAACCTGTTTTTTCATCATTACACAATGTAAAGTCGACAAGCATTGCCGTCAATACATACTTAAACCCGCGGTGGCGATAACAGTTCCAATGTTCCCCGTTCGACCGGATTTAATACCGCTCAAAAGCCGGATAAAAGTACACCGGTAAGTGTATCAGGAAACATGAGTCATTATGCGGTATATGCGTCGATATTGTCGATATTATAGTTGTCAGAGATCCGTTCAGCAGGCTATAATCGGTCTGTGACAGTGAAATGACAGCTATCGGAACAGAACATGCCTTGTCTTTCGGCCAAAGAGATAATCGAACTGCTCAAGCTGGAACCGCTTCCTTTTGAAGGTGGTTATTTCCGCGAAACCTATCGTTCATCTATTACTCTGCCGCCTGACGCGCTTCCGAGGCATTATTCATCCAACCGGTCAGTTTCTACCGCTATCTACTACCTGTTGACTGATGATACTGTTTCCAGACTGCACCGCCTGCCCACCGAGGAAATATTCCACTTTTACCTCGGTGATCCGGTTTCAATGCTTCAGTTACATCCCGATGGTAACGGCCGGCTGGTTGTTCTGGGGGCTGATCTGCAGGCAGGCCATTCGCCGCAGCTAATTGTACCGGCGGGGACGTGGATCGGTATGTTTCTACACGACAATGGCCGGTACGCTCTGATGGGGACAACCATGGCCCCCGGCTTTGATATTGATGATTTCGAGCCGGGTAACCGTGACCAGCTGATAAAAGAATACCCGGATTACAGCGAACTGATCAGACGGCTTACCTGAGAATTGTTTCTAATAATCAATCCGGCTGGGGTGCGCGTGGTTGTACCATGATCGATTTCTCACGCTGCACGGTAACCAGGCCGGGTTTGGCCTTGCGCGGTTTGTGGACATATTTGCGCTTCGTATAAACCACCGGCACCAGCGAGTCATTGCGGGCTTTACTGTGATATGCGGCGATCGAGGCCGCCTCCTCGATTTCCGCCTTCGAGGGATCGAACGATTTACCGGGGAATTTGAGGATGACGTGAGAACCGGGACACTGCTGGGTATGGAACCATAGCTCATAAGGTCGCGCATGATCAAAAGTAGTGCGATCGTTGTCGGCACCGTCGCGCCCGACCAGCAGACGCAGACCGGTGGACAGTCGGTATTCCCGATAGGGCAGCCGCACCGTTGTCCCGGAAGGACCGCCACCTGTAACAGGCATGACAGCCCGAATTTCCTGCTCGTATTGATGACGGGCGGTTTCAAAATCGGCTTTCAGTGCCGCCTGAATCTGTTCGATATGCCTGAGCTCCTCACGGGTGTTATCAAGGCGGCGCTTCAGCAGTTCTACGCCGTCGCGTCCTTTCCGGTATTTTTTGAAATACGATTCGACATTCTGATTGGGAGTGAGCGCCGGGTCGAGCCGGATGGTTATCCGTTTGGGAGAATCTGAGTATATATCATCAACTGTAATCTCTTCGAGACCGGTTCTCAGTTTGTCGAAATTGATCTGAAGCAATTCGCCATGTTTTTTGTACTGCTCATAGCCGGACGCACGGCTCAGGTCCTCTTCGACTTTAGACAACTGCCTGATAAGCTTCTTAACCTGACGGTCGACCGCGCGGTTGACCTGTTTTTGCTCGTCGGCTTCTTTCGACCCGGACCGCTTCATGTCAGTCATAGCCAGAACAGCCAGCGAAAGCGTCTTGAACTTCACCGCCTCCCTTTCAGCGCACTTCAGGCGAAACGGGTACACCTCGACTCCGTCGGGGGAATCATACAGGTAGCCCGCCGCGGAAGCATCGAATCTCCCGACTATTTCCCGCACCTGTTTCGCTAAACGTTCATAATCGGCTCTATTCATGGAACCCGGATCAGGGGCCTTGATTCCCGCCCGGGCGAATATCTCGGCGGCAAGTGTGCGGTTGAACCCGTGCAGTTGTCTGGCCGGAACCGTTTCAGGTGAGATATCCGGATGTGTGTCGATCAGCCGGGCGAGTATTTCCGGAGTTACCGTGCGAGGGTCGATTTTATCAGGCGGTTGCGGCGGCTGGTATTTCTCCCCGGCGTGGAAACTTTTCCTGCGCAAATCGGCCAGGATACCATCCGAGGAATCCAGATGCCGGATATTACCGTTAGGGCCGAGAGCCTCTATTATTAATGTCGATCTGTTTTTCTCAGATTCAAACCCGAGCCTGATTATACGGTCAAACCCGACCTGTTCGACCGAGGACAAAACACTGCCTTCAAGGCCATACAGGGAGCGCGGCTTCTCCCGTGTTTCTATCTTTATCTTCGAGGCCGGGACAAGGAACAGGCCGAACCCGGCGGGATGATATCTCAGCCCGAGCGCAAGCCGCCCTTTGTCCTTTTTGATAATCAGATAAAACGCCCGTTCCTTCTTGTAGAACTCAACCGAAGTTACCCGGCCGCCGAGCGCTTCTTTTTTCAGGTTGTCGGCCAGGGCCATAATGTGCAACGATGTTTGCATGCGACGAATATACGGCTGTCTCGGTACGCTGGCAACAAGGGAGCATGGACACGCCTCCCCAAAAAACATAGATTAACGAGTGAAATTGCTGTTGTGACCGGTTGAAATCGGAACCCTCGAGTGGTTCCAATTTACGAGACTGTTGCCTGTGAAAGTTCCGCGTTTCGATTTTACTATCCCTTCTCAAGAGGGGTAAAAATATGTTTTTGAACAGTGTGTGCCTCCTTTTCCGCGTTTGCCGAAGGGTCTTCTTGAGAATGCCGAG
>JAJRTA010000037.1 GCA_024278515.1 Candidatus Zixiibacteriota bacterium | reverse complement strand
GTTGAAACCCCAGATTCGATATTCCGGGAAGTATGACGCGACCAGGTAAAGAGTCAGAGTCAGGTAATAGACGGCGCAGATGTTACGTTGTGCTGTTTTATCCCTTGTTATGGTCATACTCCATGTTGTGTTGATTCGTAATAATAATATCGTCAATGCCGGCTGTGACAACAATTATATTGTTAAAATACTGTTTTGAGGAATTATCAGGGAGATTGCAAATCACAACATCCCCCCCCCCAAAAAAAAACTCTTGCAACCGTCCGGTTTGTGGTATAGTATTCGTCCGACAAAAGATCCGTTGGGGGTGGCGTAAAAACCCGCCTGAGATCATACCCCCACGACCTGATCCGGGTAATACCGGCGTAGGCAAACGGAGATGTGCGACACATCCCCCGCCCGAGTTCGGGCGCCCTATCGATTCAGGACGGAATCTTGCAGAAACTTTTAACGTTTTGACGCGAGGTACTGTCATGAAACGCGTAACCTTTTTACTCATGCTTGTCGGCCTGTGTTCACTTACAGGCTACGCCATCGACCTTACCGGCAGGGTGGTCGATGAAAACGGCGACCCGATTATCGGGGTCTCCATTGTGACTGATATCAACGGAGTCGGGACGGTTACCGACGAATCCGGTGTTTACGAGCTCCCTGAAAACATGCCGATTAATCGAGTAACTTTCAGTGCTGTCGGGTATCAGTCGGTGCAGTTTCAATTCGACAAACTGCCGCCGGTGGTAAGGCTGAAACCGGCCTATATCCGCGGCGAGGATATCCTCATAACCGCCGACCGCGCCCGGATGGGCATCACGCCGGTCGCTTTCGACAACTTTTCGTCCGAGGAGATCGAACGCGATTACACCGTCGGCGAGTTTCCCTTGCTTCTGGCCTCGACCCCCAACCTGCACGCCTTCTCCGATGGCGGCGGCCCGCTCGGATACAGCTATGTAAAAATCCGCGGGTTCGATGACAAACGTATCACGACCTATATCAACGGCGTACCGCTGAACGATCCGGAGGACCAGGCGACCTATTTTGTAGACCTGCCGGATTTTGCCGCCAACGTAACCGACATACAGGTCCAGCGGGGCGTGGGCAATGCGCTGTACGGCGATGCTTCATTCGGCGGCTCTATCAATATCGTCACCAGCGGTTTTCATCGCGAACGTAAGACTACCCTGTCGTTCGGATATGGTGAGTACACTTCGGGCGGCCGATCAGTCAGTGATATTTATAAGCAATCGATCGAGTATTCCACCGGACTGATCGACGGCCGCTGGTCGTTCGCCGGTCGTTTCTCCAAGCAGAAAACGGGCGGCTACCGCTACAACAGTTGGTACCGGGGCTGGAGCTACTATTTCTCGATTGCTCGTCTCGACCCCAGGTCCTGGACCGAGCTGTTTGTCTACGGCGGTCCCATGAAGATGCATCTTGCCTACTCCGGAGCCTCCCGCGAGCTTCTGGCTCAGGATCGCCGTGTGAACCCGTACCATTCCTACTCCAATGAAACCGACAACTTCAATCAGCCGCATTACCAGTTGCACAATATCTATCGCCTGAACGACCGCACGACTATCTCGAACACGCTTTATTATATCCGCGGACGTGGATTCTATGAACAGTTCAAAAGCGATCGTGACTACAGCGAATACAATCTTGACCCGTCGCAGGTGAACGGCATGACCAGCGGCGACCTGGTCCGTCAGCAATGGGTGGAGAAAAACCAGTACGGATGGAACCCGCGTGTCGATATCGAGCACAACCGCGGCCGCCACTCTCTGGGCGGCTCGTTCTATTATTTCGAGTCGGATCACTGGGGGCAGGTAGTCTGGGCTCAGCATATCACCGGCGATTTTGATCCCCGGCACAAATACTATCAGTACTACGGTAATAAGTCGGTCGGCTCGTTCTGGGCGCAGGAGTACTACAAATTCAGCGACCGGCTGAGCGTTCTGACCACGGCGCAGCTTCGGTACCAGCGCTACAGTTTTGATCAGGTCAGAATGGGCGCTTTCCGCGGTTATGACTACACGCTCGACTGGCTGTTCTTTTCGCCGAGGATCGGTCTTAATTACAAGGTCGATGACGCCGTCAGCACCTATGCTTCTTTTGCGGTTTCGTCACGGACTCCGACCGATGCGGCCATCTACGACGCCAACGATCCGTGGATTATGCCCTCGCTGGAAATTGAAGATATAAGACTAACTACCGGCGGCGACACGGTTTTTACTTTCGGCGACCCTACCGCAAGGAACGAGCGTGTTTACAATATCGAACTCGGCGGAGAGTACCGTCGAACCAACACGGTGTTCGGTGTCAACGGGTTCTGGATGGAGTTCATCGACGAGATCCTTCCTTACGGCGGGATCAATGAAAACACCGGCCTGCCGATCACCGTCAATGCCGATCGCTCGGTACACGCCGGGATAGAACTGACCGGCGCGGTTAAGCCGCGGCCCGATCTGAAACTCGAAGGCAACTTCGCCTACAACTATAACCGGGTTAAGAAATACTCGCAAACTTTCGACACCGGGGGTGATGAAGTTACGGTGGATTTCAAAGACAAGACAATTGTCGGCTTCCCCGATTACCTCGGCAATTTCATAGTCGTTTACCAGCCCGGTCAATTCCGGATAACCGTCAGCACTCATCATGTCGGACGCCAGTACATGGAACTGTACAACATAGAGGAACATTCGATCGAACCTTACTGGACCGCCTCGCTTTCGGTCGGCTATACTTTTGCCGGCGTATTGGACCTTGGCAATCTCACCGTGCAGGCGCGGGTCGACAACCTGTTCGACAAGCAGTACGAAACATCCGGCTACGGCTGGAACTGGGTGGAGGTTGAGGGATCCACAATCAATGTGCGGGGCGGGGCCGAGTATTTTGTCGGGCCCGAGCGGTCGTTCTACGCTCAGATAAAAATGGACCTGTTCTGAGGGTATGTAGTTTCATCCCATGCACGTCGCAGACTACAGTCTCGTAGCAGTTTATCTTGCCCTGCTGTTGTGGCTGGGTCTGCGCAGCCGTCTGAAACGCGACGGCGGTTCGAGCGAAATGATCATAGGCGGGCGCATGCTCACTTTGCCCGCCTTTGTCGCCTCGTTGGTGTCCACCTGGTACGGTGGCATCCTCGGGGTCGGTGAGTACAGTTTCAGCTATGGTCTTTCCAACTGGCTGGTATTCGGACTGCCCTACTATCTGGCCGCGGCGCTCTTTGCGATTTTCCTCGCCCGCAAGGCGCGAGAAACCGAACTTCTGACCATCCCGCAGCGGTTGGGTGAAGTTTACAACGACAGGACCGCCCTGGCCGGTTCAGTTATCGTATTCTTCATGACGGTACCCTCGGCCTATATCCTGATGCTCGGCGTGCTGGGACAGTTCATGTTCGGATGGCCGGTATGGATCGGGATACTGGCGGGAACCGTGTTCTCGATTGTCTATGTTTTCACCGGCGGTTTCAAGTCCATTGTACGTACCGATATTCTGCAGTTCGGCCTTATGTTTATCGGGTTCGCCATTCTCCTCGCTCTGCTGGTTACGGAATACGGCGGTTTTGATTTTCTCCGCGAGCATTTGCCGGCGACCCACCTGACCTGGCACGGCGGTAACTCCGGGGTTTACATCGCGGTCTGGTACGTGATCGCCCTGGCTACCCTGATCGAACCGGCGTTTTACCAGCGATGTTATGCCGCGCGCACCCCGCAGGTGGCCCGTAGGGGTATCTTCATTTCAATCGGCTGCTGGTTCCTGTTCGATTTCATGACCACCGGTTGCGGCCTGTACGCGCGCGCGCTGCTGCAGGAGCTGGCCGATCCGGTCGGGGCTTTCCCGGCCCTGGCGCAACTGGTCCTGCCGGCCGGATTGCTGGGGCTGTTCGCCCTCGCTCTGCTGTCGACCGTCATGTCAACGGTCGACTCCTACTCATTTCTGGCGGCCTCGACCTGGGGCAATGATATAATCCCCCGCTTTCGCAAAGTTGACGACCGGAGAATCGTACATCACACTCGGATCGGCCTGCTGATCTCGGCGGTGCTGGCTGTCATACTGGCGCTGTTTTTCCGCTCGGTGGTAGATATCTGGCACGCGCTCGGCTCTATCGGCACACCGGCCCTGCTGGTGCCGTTGTTCACTGCTTTTGTCGGCCGTCGTCGTCTTTCCGGTAGTCTTGCTTTTATCTCGATCATAACCAGTGCGTCGGTGTCGTTAATCTGGTACCTGTCGCAACATTTTACGGATAGCGGGACCTACTGGCTGGGACTGGAACCGATCTTCCCGGGACTGCTCTGGTCGCTATTGTTGTTCCTGATTTTTTCCCGTCGAATCAATTCGGCCGACTTGCCTGTAAAACATTAGTTTGGTATATTGGACTTGTTATGAGCGAACATATAAAAATGTCACGACCCGCGCTGGTAAAACTCGAGGCGGAATTGAAACGACTCAAGTTCGAAGAGCGCCCCAAAATTGTCGCCGAGATAAAACGCACCCGCGAACTGGGCGACCTGTCCGAGAACGCCGAATACCACGCCGCCAAGGAAGCGCAGCGGATTCTCGAAGCCAAAATTTCAGACCTGGAGTTCAAGATGTCGCGGGTGGAATTAATCGACACCGACGCCATCCCTTCCGACAAAGTTTACCTTTACGCTAAGGTGCTGGTCAAAGACCTCAAAGACGGTGAAGAAATAGAGTATACTATCGTCCCCGCGGAAGAAGCCGATGTCGATAACGATATCATCTCGGTGCAGTCGCCGGTGGCCAAAGCGATGCTGGGCAAAGCGGTCGGCGATAAAGTCGATATCAAAGTTCCCATAGGCACCATCACCTATGAAATCCTGAAAATAAGCCGCGACTGACCGGGCGGCTCGCCCCGGCTCGTTTTCTCACCTACACATACTCCACAACCGGGCGGTCCTTGAAAAAAATAAGGGCCAGAACGATCGATATTACCGGTACCAGCAGAACGGCAAGCGGCGACAGCAGAATGGTAACCTCGCAAAAACCGGCGGCCAGGGAAAGGAAGGCGAAAACTTTGAGGTATTCGCTCAGACGCTCTTTGATCTTCAGCAGTTTGATGGCTATGAAGATATCGACTAAGCCGATAGTGACGATGGCTCCGCCAAAGAAAATGAGAAAAATCAAACCGAAAGTAAACTCGTTTACCGGCCACAATATCATAAGCAGTATACCAAGCCCGAATATGAACACCTGAAAGATCACCATCCACCAGATCGAAATCCAGATCAGCAGGTCAAGATCGTGACACTGGTAGTGATCATTAAGTAGCTGCTTTAGCTTGTTAAGAATATAGATCCAGATAATAGAGAATAACAGCATGATGAAATCCGATGGCCCGATAAACGGCCGATCGGTGTTGAATAAGTTCCAGGCTATGCCTTCTTCGACAAAACTCACGATGAAACTCAGCGGAAGCAATACCACCTGCGCTACCGAAAGCCACCCGGCCAGTGAATAATTATTCGACTCCATAACAATCTCTCCTTATATCTTTCCCCGTTACGTCCCGATCCGGCTTTGCCATTATACAAAATCCGGAATATATTCCAGAATATCACCGGGCTGACAGTCCAGCTCCCGACAGATAATATCCAGAGTCGTGAACTTGATCCCCTTGACTTTTCCTGTTTTCAGCAACGAAAGATTGGTCAGGGTGATACCTATTCGTTCCGCCAGTTCGGTGGCCGACATTTTTCTTCTGGCCAGCATGACATCTATGTTAATCTGTATAGCCATGCTTTTCTATACGAAAAAAAACAAAAAAATCAACAAACTTTTTATGATTTTTGATAAATAATTGCTAATTACCATAAAATAAGGTAGATTGTCGACATTCTCGGTTTTGTTCGGTCTGGTCCGGTTTAGTTGATTATCAGGACAGGCTTTGCTGTTGGTTATGGCCTGTCGGTTTGCCTGCTGAGGGTACGGATCGGGATTGGGGGTTATCGTATTTCGTTTCGCGATGTAACAAAAATACCGGTAAACGGTCTCTCCGCGGTCGTCCAAAGGAAAGGAAGTGACGCCATGGAGAGACCCATACCATCAGGTTCGGTGATGCGATATGATTATCTGATAACCGGTCTATTCTTCTTCTTCGTAGAGACCTTCCAGTTCCGATTCCTCATAATACCCGCTCTCTTCGTCCGGGTCGAGGTCAAAGGCCAGATTGGCGCAACTCTGGGAACAGTAGGTCTCGCCGGCCATATGTACCGGCTCATCAAGAATTCTCTCGGAGCAATAAGCACAAACCATTTGGTTTCCTCCAAAGGTTTTCCTTATTACGGTTCACTCCCGAAATTATCGGGCTGGAAGCCGTTTTCTGAACCCATTTTTAGCTTCGAGTTGATTTTTTGTCAACACTTTTTTGCAACAGTAAAAAACGGCATAAATCGGCCCCCAGTCCGGCCTCGCCCGTTTCCGCGGTAAATGCTGGTCGGTCACTGGTGATTTTTCAATTTGATAGGTGGAGTTTTTCTGATTTGCGCTCGGACCTTCCGGGGATTTCTATGTCGGGTCTCAAGCAGACTTTCAGAATGTTCAGGACCCGGCACAACATAAGCAGGGATTTTAATGTGCCCTTTCGGGTGGAAATTCGTCAAAACAGGCTGAATTCGTCGCTAACTACCGCGGATTCGTCGCAAAACAGGCTGAATTCGTCGCTTTCGGGTGGAAATTCGTCGCTGAGCCGTTTTTTGAGCGGTTTTGATACGATTGACCGTTTGCTGAGCTTTCGCATTCTACTCGCATCACATTTTATTGTGTTGTGTGACAATCACATCCGAAAAAGACAGATGTCCCCCTGCTCGTTTGGCACGATAGTTGTGTTACACAAATTCGAACAGAGGGATAGTTCCCCTTTCAGGAATGAGTTCTCCGCTTTGCCGGATGAGTAGGGATATGCCAGTAGCCGGTTGCGGGGTCGGGTGAAGTTAAGGGTCAAGACACCCACCCCGCCCGGCTGAAAAAAGAAAGGAGATGAGACGAGAATAATACCGACAACCCTATGAGATTTCGTAACCAAATGCATTGGTGTATTTTATTTCTGAAACAAAAAGAGAGGTAAGATGTGCTAAAAGGAAAAAAGGCATTAATCGCTAAGGTTGTAGTAATGACAATATTTGCTCTGGTCGTTATTGCAGTTATGGGATGTTCATGGAATGTAAAGGTTGTGGCAGGCCATTGGGAATACAGAGCCGACAGTACAAGGTATTGCGCTGAAGGACCACCGGCGGAATGTCCTTACATAAGCGGTTCGGCAGG
>JAJRTA010000036.1 GCA_024278515.1 Candidatus Zixiibacteriota bacterium | reverse complement strand
GCCAACCCGCCGGATACAGTCAGTGGCATAGTATATTTAGTCAGGCGATCGTCAAAAAAGGTGGTGTCAGTCCCATCTTCAACAGGCCGGCTGTTGAGCATTGTGACTAGATAAATAGAACGGTTGGTTTTGAGATTGAGATTGAACGGAGAACGCAGGACAACTCCGGCGCTCAGTCTTTCTCCGGTAACTTTATATCCCAACGTAAAGTTCACACCTGAATACTTGACCGTATCGACCAGATACAATATGCTCGAAGCATCCACCGGCTGACCGGTCGGCGGCAAGGGAAGATCACGAGCAATGGTGTATTGATCAAACTCTAACGTGTTTGTTCCGGTATAGATATTTACCCCGAGACCGAAAGAGCTGTTACCGTAGATACGAGTACCGAATGAGAAAGATATGGTATTCATACCTCCCTCGAAAAGCTGTTCGGTAGATACATCAGCAATGATTGTATCTATTTCCAGAATATTATGCCTGATGACAGGCCATAGTTGCTCGACCTGCACCGCATAAGCCATGCTCAAATTATCTTCAAAGTTCCTGGTAAAGTTAACCGACCCAACGAACGGGTGTCCCTTCACACGGAAAGGAGCAACAAAGTTGAGCCCCGTTACATTGCTGAGCGAACCGGAATGATCCTGTCGGTAAAGCTGTGTCTGTAAATAATAGTTTGTATAGCCACGCGGTGCAGTAGCGCCCCAGCTGAAACCCAGGTTGGGACCTTCAAACACGATCAGCCCGGCCGGGTTCCAGGCTCCGGCGGTAATATCGTCGGCCAGCCCTAAATAGGCGTTACCCATGCCTTCAGCACGGGCGCCGCCCCATCCCATGTTAAAACTGGCATGAGGTAGCTCGGTAGTAATAACAGCTTGCTCCTGTGCGGGCACCTCCCCCTGACCCATTGCGAGCGCAGCCAGGGTAACTATCAAAAGGGCGGCGAACAGTGACGACTTGACCATTAATCGAACTCCTTATATCGCAAGAAAACGCTCTTTGTCCATACCTTCAGGCGCAATGCCTGCGCAAAATAATCAACGAATATATGATCCCCGGTGTTCAATGTCAAATAATCTTAAGAGGAAAAATGAGGCTAAATATGCGAAATACCACAAGCTTGAGTCAACCGTTCTCACCGGCAAAATACCCCCGGCAGGAATCGAACCTGCGGCACTCGGTTTAGGAAACCGATGCTCTATCCTACTGAGCTACGGGGGCAGTATCCGGATTTTCAATGCAATCTATACTGTACGAACCGGTTTGGCAAACCTTAAACTATTCGGAATCAAAAGTGATAAGGCAGTTAACCTCGAAACGGTTAAGTTTTTCCCGCCACGGCAGAAACGAAAGATCGATAACCGCAGAGATGCCGGCTACGGTGGCATTAAGTTTTTCAACCATACCGGCCACCGCTTCAATTGTTCCTCCAGTTGCAATCAGATCATCAACGATCAGTACTCTCTCCCCTGTCTTAACCGCGTCCTCGTGCAGTTCCAGCCGGTCAGTACCGTACTCAAGAGCATACTCTGCGCTGATAGTACGGTAGGGCAGCTTGCCCGGTTTGCGAGCAATGGCGACGCCTGTTTTCAACCTGTCGGCCAGCGCCGCACCAAACAGAAAGCCGCGTGACTCAACAGCTACAATCTTGTTGGCTTCTTTCGCACGCGCAAATTTTTCCATCCCGTCAAGAGCCAGGGCAAATCCAACCGGGTCCTGCATCAGGGTGGTAATGTCATAAAAGTTTATTCCCGGTTTGGGGAAATCAGGAACGCTGCGAATGTATCTCTTGAGTTCATCGTAAGTCTCTGCCATAGTCATCCCATTTCAATATTGAAGGAATCATACCGGCCGCTGAACTCACGCCACTTGACGGCCACATTTGTCACTGTCGATGCCGGTGGTCCCAGTTTCAGTTCCACAATAAGCGCTTCCACCGCCGAGCGAACACCTTCGGCCCAGACAGCAACGGACCCATCATGTCGATTGGCCACCCACCCTTTGACAGACAGAGCCTGCGCTTTTCGGTAGCAGTAATAACGGTAGCCTACACCATGAACGACACCGGTAATTATCAGTTCAGCGGCAACCGGACCCACTCCTACTCTCCGGACGGCACCGCCAGCTTCATGGCCAACTCAGCCGCCTCTTCAGGTGACTCGGCATGGTGGATTTCTTCGGACAACCGCCAGGCATTAACCGAGATCACCGGTTTTTTTGCGTGCAGAGCAAACGCCATCTCGGACAGCGTGCCGAACTTGCCCGGGAACGCCACCACCGCATCGGCAGCACGAACCACCATGATATTTCGGGCTTCACCAAACCCGGTTGGAATCACAATATCAATGAATTCGTTGGCATCATCTTTCAGGTCGGTAGGCAATATGCCTATAGTCAGCCCTCCGGCTTCACGGGCCCCGCGAGCCACGCCCTCCATTATTCCTCCCATTCCACCACAGACGATCACTCCTCCCTTTTCGGCTACATACTTGCCGACCTCACAAGCCATATCACGCAGTTTTTTGGAGCACTTCCCCGCCCCAACAACGGCTATCACAGGCTTTCTTGGAGTTGACATCATCATACCCTTTCACCCATACGGATACAGTGTAATTATTACGGCGGAAGTGATCCTCGACCTCCACCACTCTTTATTTGCGAATAATAATCGGGGCGACTGGATTTGAACCAGCGACCTCTTAGTCCCGAACCAAGCGCGCTACCAACCTGCGCCACGCCCCGAATAGACTTATACAGGCATGACAAAATAGACGATTTCCTTAAGTTGTCAAACAATTTTATGATTCATAATGAGGACTATTCGGGGACTAAGCGGTCCATTTTATCGTGATAGTTTAATGGAGGCATCAGAGCTTACAGCCGCTTTCACGCAATCGAAGCAGTTCCTCCGTGTACGTAAAGTTAAGACGGGTCGGTGTAAGGGATACAACTCCCCTGCTGACCGCTTCAAAATCGCTTCCTTTTGTCATCTTCCACTGGGGACGTCCGCCGATCCAATAATAGTCCTTGCCGCGGGGATCAGTCTTGCGAATCACGATATCCTTGTAGCGACGTGAGCCGAGCGAAGTGAACTCATACTTCGTGTACGGTTTCGAGTTGTCCCGGGGCAGGTTGACATTGAGAAAAGTTGACGGTTCCAGACCCAGCTTGTGATACGATGCAACCAGACGCGCCACGAATTTAGCGGCTCTTATCATCGATGTGCCCGGTTCATAATTGGACATCGATACGGCCATCGACGGAACACCCATAATCGACCCTTCAATTGCCGCCGCCACCGTGCCGGAGTAGGTTACATCATCCCCCATGTTCGCGCCGTGGTTAATACCGGAGATGATCATGTCCGGCAGTTCGTGCTTGAACAACATGTGCACGGCCAGCATAACGCAGTCGGTCGGGGTGCCGTCGGTCGTGAAGCGATGTTTGTCCAGATGGTGCATACGCAGCGGGCGATTAAGCGTCAACGAATGACTCGAAGCCGACTGTTCACGATCCGGGGCCACCATGAACACTTCCGCTTTCTTTTTCAGTTCTTCGTAAACCGCCTTTATGCCTTCGGAGAAATATCCATCGTCATTGGTCAGAAGGATACGTTTTTTCATAACGGCAAGAGTAAGGAATTATCATTGCTATTGCAAGGACAAGGTTCACGGGTAATAATTACCAATGTCGGAACATCCGGGATATAGCAAAAACTGATCCTGTCAGTCTACACCCAGATGCGGCGCCAGATTTGGCGGATGAAACGACCGGTGTCGGCAAGCGGGTTGATGAATGAGACCGAATCATCGTAAATCGTCGGGACCGGCACTTCGTTGATTTCGTATCCGGCAGCGCCTGCTTTGAAAAGCAGCTCCGACTCGAAATCGTAACCGACTGTTCGCAACCTTATCTCGCGCAGAAACGCCGTAGGAATCAAGCGATACCCGGACTGACTGTCGCGGATTCGCCTGGTGGAAAAAATGGATATGATCAGCGAACAGAGATTGTTGGAAAGCCATCGCCCGACAGGCATAACTTTCAGGTCAATCTCACGAGTGCCTATTATCAGACGGCGGCCGTCGTCGAGCGCGTAAAACTCCGGCAGAGCTTCCGGCGCGTGCTGCAGGTCGGCGTCTATGGTCAACACCGAGCGGAAACCTTTTTATATGGCGTAGTCGAACCCGGCCTTCAAAGCGGCCCCTTTCCCCCGGTTTTCCGGAAACGAAATGTAGTTGACACCATTTTCTTTCAGCTTGCCGAGAGTGCCGTCGGTTGAGCCATCATTGACAAACAGGAGAAACTCCGGGCATACATGCTCTCTCAGACGCTCTATCAGTTCATCGAGATGCCGCTCGGCGTTGTAGGCAGGCACGAGAACCAGCGCTCCGTATGAAGCCAGATGTGACATCGCTTTTTTATACATGGAATCTTCAAAGCCGGGCAAGAAAAAAACCACGCAGGACGTGGTTGAAAAATGGTCGGAGCGAGCCGATTTGAACGGCCGACCTCTCGCACCCCAAGCGAGTGCGCTAACCAGGCTGCGCTACGCTCCGACAAACTTTGTACGCGCGAGGCCGATCAAATTTAGCCAATAGTTGGGAAAACTCAAGAGAAATCTCTGAGTAAGTCTTCTACATCCTTCCTGATCTGGCTGATCAAAGTTCGAGCCCTGGCCGAAACCTTGACACTTTGCTGTTCTTCCCCTGTTTTTATCATGGTCAGTTTCGACCGGGCGCCTGCGATAGTCAGCTTTTCCTTCTTGCGCAGATGTTTAATCCGGTTGACCAGTTCGATATCCCTGGTAGTGTACATCCGGTTACCGCCCCGGTTTTTGCGCGGTTTGAGCGAGGGAAACTCCTTTTCCCAGTATCTGAGCACATAAGGCTCCAGACCGGTCAGCCGGGAAACCTCGCTGATCGAATAATATCTTTTCTCCTCGGTCTTTGTTGATGCCATATATCTACCTCCAGAGAAACATTTCAATGCCAGACTTCAGGTTTCAATTCCCGTCCCATCAGATCAGCCACCGCCTCGGCGGCCGGTTTGTCTTCAAACAGGACCTGGTATACCTGAGTCGTGATAGGCATCTCTACGTTATATTTTTCTCGTAATTGATTGCCGGATCGGGTAGTCTGCACACCTTCGGCTACCATCGTCATACCGGCAAGCACGTCATCGAGACGCATCCCCTGACCGATTTTCTCCCCAACGTACCGGTTGCGCGAATGTTGTGATATGCAGGTAGTGACCAGGTCGCCGATCCCGGAAAGCCCGGCAAAAGTTTCCGCCCGCGCCCCCATCGCGACACCGAGCCGGACCATCTCGGCAAGACCACGCGTAATCAAAGCACCGCGGGTGTTGTCGCCCAAACCGAGACCGTCGGTGATTCCGACCCCGATAGCGATTATATTTTTGAGCGCGCCGCCAAGTTCAACCCCAACAATGTCATCGGAAGTGTAAACACGAAAAGTACGGCTTGAAAACAGCCGTTGCAATCGTTTCACCAGTTCAGGACTATCACTGGCCGCTACCACAGTTGTCGGCATATCGCGGACTACTTCCTCGGCATGAGAAGGACCGGACAGGGCGGCTATCAACTCCGGCGAACTCCCAAGCACCTCATGTATTACTTCAGACATACGCTTTAAGGTATTAACTTCCACCCCCTTTGCCAAGCTAACAATGGGTATGTTGCGAGTGATCAGAGTTCTTAACGGCTCGATAGCCGATCGAACTTTTTGAGAAGGAACCACCAGCACGATCAAACCGGCCTGTGATACGGCATAGTCGAGATCGTTGGTGATATCAATCGAAGGGGCCATAGTCGCGTCTTTGAGCTTCTCCGGGATGGTGCGATATTTGATCAGTTTGTCATATTCGGTCTTGTCGAACTCCCACAGACGTACTTCTGAACCATTGGCGTCAAGCAACCGCGCGACAGCCATTCCCCATGAACCGGCTCCAAGAACTGCAATACGATCAGCCATGACTGTTGACCTCCGTAATCTGAGATGAACGGGAGAAGTTGAGACGGTTTTCGGTCCCTTTCAGAAGCCGCGCGATATTATGACGGTGCGTAAAAAGGATCAGCACAGTCAGAACCAGCGTCATGATGAAATAGACAGTGTCGACAGTTGTGTTCATCGCGAATTTCCTGATTGTCACGGTGATGAACAGGGTCAATGTCCCGCCGATAGTGGCGAGTGAAATATATTTCCATACAGCGGCGAGCACGATAAAAACTATAAACGCCGCCAGCGTCGGTATCGGAAGTAATACAACCATAACGCCAAGCCCGGCAGCGGCACCCTTGCCTCCCCGAAATCCGAGATAAACCGGGAACACATGTCCGAGCACAGCCATCATACCGGCCAACACCAGAATTACATCCGAAGACACAAAACCCGGTGGTGATTTCTCCAGCAAAAACCGCGTAAGCGCCACGGCTGTTGCTCCCTTGCCGACATCAGCCAGGAACACCGCGATCCCTGCCGTCGGTCCCGCCGCTCGCCAGACATTAGTGGCGCCAAGATTGCCGGAACCGATTTTCCGAAGATCACCAACACCGGTCAGGCGGGCGATCAATAATGCAAAAGGTATTGCACCTGTCAGATAGGCGGTGATGAGAGCGATCACTGTGTACATAAGATTAAGATCTAACAGTTGTTGTATAAAAAACCGCAACTCTCAAAATAATAAGTTTGTTACTGTCCTTCTTCGGCTGCCCCCAGACTATCCCCGGTCTCCATGTTTTCTTCCATCATGGTTTCATCCGGTGGCGCGATATCACCCAGTTCCGGATAGTATTCGACCATAAGGCGGACAAAATCATCCGCTTCGTCAGCATCGATCGCGTTGTCCTGCATGATCATCTGAATCGATTGCGCCAGCGCGCCCATCTTCTCCATGCTGACTTCATCGTTTTCGAGCTTCGCCAGGAAGGCATCGGCAATTTTGTTCACGTAAACCGTATCCACTCCTTCGATCGGGTTTTTCTGTAACTCAGTCCGAATACCATTGACCATAGTTACGACACCGACTTTCATAATTGCGTCCTTCTTGTACCAGCAGATCAGACCACCGCCGACCACCAGGACGATCAGCACGATTCCGACGATCAGACCAACCAGGCAACCTTTAGACATCCCCTTCTTTTCCGGCGGTCCGGCCGGGCGCATTTCCTGATTCATAACCCCTCGCAACGTTTGACGTTTTGAGCTTTACTCTTGAGCTGATATAATATCAACAGTCCCTGTTGATTCACAGCCTTAGGTGAAGCTCTGCTTCATTTGCAGTTATATTAGTAAATGCGAAAAGAGCGGGCAAGTGTTTGATGGACAAATGCGAAAAAAAGATGGGCACGGCACAAAAAAACCCGCGATGGGAAATCACGGGTTCCAATTTATACTGACTGACGGAAATCTGTTTATTCCGATTTCGCAGTTGTTTTCTTTTTCTTCTTGCTCTTTTTGTCCTCAGCCTTTTTCGGCTTTTCAGTCAGGAGTTCGACAATCGAAAGCGGAGCGCCGTCACCGCGGCGGACACCGAGCTTGATTACACGCGAGAAACCGGAATCACGGTCGGAAAACTGGGGCACGATCTCATCAAACAGCTTTTTGAACACTTTCTTGTTTTTGACCGTGCGAGCCACCTGCCGTTTGGCGGACAGGGTGTCTTTCTTGGCGGTGGAAATCAATCTGTCCACCAGAGGCCGGAGCGCCTTGGCCTTGGCGTCGGTGGTTTTTATCATCCGGTGTTCAAACAATGACATGGCCATATTGCCCAGCATCGCCTGACGATGCGACCGGGTACGGCCGAGCTTTTTGACTTTATCGAAGTGTCCCATTTTTTCCTACCAACGGCGTTTAATTCTCGGATTCCACGTATTGAGAAATATCCATCGCGAACGACAGACCCATTTCTTCGAGAATGGTGCCGATTTCGTTGAGTGATTTACGTCCGAAGTTTCGGTATTTGAGCATATCGGATTCGGACTTGGTTACCAGGTCCTGTATGGTCTGAATATTGGCCGCCCGGAGGCAGTTTGACGAGCGAACCGACAGTTCGAGTTCATCGACACGGGTCTTCAGGATATTACGCACACGCACGATATCCTCGTCGATTTCCGGCTCTTCCTCGACCATCACTTCTTCATCCAGATGTATGAACAACTGCAGGTGGTCTTTGACCAGCTTGGCCGCGTAGCTGAGAGCGTCTTCCGGGGTGATGGAACCGTCGGTGGTGATTTCCATAATCAGTCGATCATAGTCGGTACGCTGTCCGACACGAGTGTTTTCGACCGTGAAAGATGTCTTGACCACCGGGGAGAAGAGACTGTCGACAAATATGCTTCCGACCGGAGCATCAGGGCGCTTGTTCTGGTCGGCAATCACATAGCCGCGACCGGAGCCGATATCCAGTTCCATCTCAAACTCGACATCGTCGGTCAACTCACAGATATGCTGGTCGGGGTTAAGAATCTCGACATCAGGATCGGTCTGAAAAGCAGAAGCGCTGATCTTGCCTTTTGTATTGGTTTTGAAGCGCAGAGTTTTCATTTCATCGGCGTGCATACGCAGGCGTATCGACTTCACATTCAGCACGATATCGGTCACATCTTCATAAACGCCCGGGATAGTGGAGAATTCGTGCAGGACGCCGTTGATCCGCATGGCCACAACCGCTCCCCCCTGAATCGATGAGAGCAGGACCCGACGCAGACAATTACCCAGGGTATGCCCGTAGCCGCGCTCAAGGGGTTCGATGATAAAGCGTGAATAATTATCGCTGGCCGACGACTGGTCGTTGACGACCTCTTTGGGCATAGTGAGTGGTTTCCACTTCATTTCTACAAGAACCTCCGCAAAGGAATCAAAGTCTACTTCGAGTACAGCTCAACAATAAGCTGCTCGTTGAATGTCAAGGGGATGCTGGCGCGTTCCGGCACCTCGAGCATCTCCCCTTCGAGACCGGCCTTATTCAGTCTCAGCCACGGTATGTCATCACCCCGACCCGTTTCCTTCAGGGCGGCGTGAATCATCTCGAGGTTTTTGGACTTCTCTCTAATCTTTATGACCTCACCCGGACGTACCGAGTAAGAAGGGATATTGACGGTACGTCCGCCGACCATGACATGGCGGTGACGAACCAACTGCCGGGCGGCTTTCCGCGAGGGTGCAAACCCCAGCCGGTAAACCAGGTTATCCAGACGGGACTCAAGAAGCTGAAGCAGAATTTCGCCGGTAACACCCTGTTTGCGGTCGGCTTTTTTGAAGTAGTTACGGAACTGCTTCTCAAGCACACCGTAGGTGCGACGAACCTTCTGCTTTTCACGAAGCTGCAGACCGTACGGAGAAATCTTGCGACGCATAGTACGGCCGTGCTGACCGGGAGCAACCTGACGGCGCTCGACAGCACACTTTTCACTAAAACAACGACTGCCTTTCAAGAACAGTTTTTCGCCTTCGCGGCGACACAGCTTACAGTTGGCATCTGTATAACGAGCCATCAATACTCCTGAATAACAAAATTACTACAACTCAAACTCGGCGCCGTTTCGGCGGACGGCAACCATTATGCGGGATCGGCGTCACATCTTTGATCAATGTAACCTCAAGACCGGCGGCCGAAAGCGAACGAATAGCCGCTTCACGACCGGAGCCGGGACCTTTGACCCATACTTCGATCCGGCGCAATCCCATATCCATAGCTTCTTTGGCGCAATTGGAGCCGGCCAGCTGGGCGGCGAAAGGGGTCGATTTCTTCGAACCCTTGAAGCCTACTTTACCGGCTGACGCCCAGGACACTGTTTTACCGTTTGAATCGGTAATGGTAATGATGGTGTTGTTGAAGGTAGCCTTCACATGAGCAACACCGTGGGCTTCTACTTTGCGCGATTTTTTCTTACCGCGAGATTTCTTTTTCGGGTCTGCCACTAATTATACCTCAGTTTTATGACAACTTACTTCTTTCCGGGCGGTTTTCTCTTCAGACCGCCGATCGCCCGTTTCGGACCCTTGCGAGACCGGGCGTTGGTCTTGGTCCGCTGACCTCTGACCGGCAAACCGCGACGATGCCGGAGACCGCGATAGGATCCGATATCGACCAGCCTCTTGATATTCATATTGATCTCACCACGCAGGTTGCCCTCGACGGTGTAATCCCGTTCGATACATCCGCGAATCTTGGCAATATCTTCGTCGCTGAGTTTGTTAACCCGGGTATCCGGATTGACACCTGTTTTTTCCAGAATCTGACGAGCCCGGTACGGTCCGATACCGAAAATGTAGCGCAGTCCGATTTCGATGCGCTTTTCTTTGGGCAAATCAACACCGGCTATTCGAGCCAATTGTCACTCCTTAGCATAACGCGTTATCGTTTATCTCAACCCTGCCGCTGTTTGTGGCTGGGGTTTTTCTTACAGATCACTCTGAGAACACCATGGCGTTTGATAATCTTGCAGTGTTCACAACGTTTTTTTACTGACGAACGAACCTTCATAACGGCACCTGCCTGTATTTCCGAACGATCTATTTATAGCGGTAAGTGATGCGGCCGCGGGAAAGATCGTACGGTGACAACTCCAGGGTGACTTTGTCACCGGGAAGTATTTTAATAAAGTGCATCCTCATTTTTCCGGAGATATGGGCTAAGACGACATGGCCGTTGTCCAGTTCAACTTTGAACATAGCATTAGGCAGCGGTTCAATCACCTTTCCTTCGACCTGGATCGTCTGTTCTTTCGCCATAA
This sequence comes from Candidatus Zixiibacteriota bacterium, assembly GCA_024278515.1. Taxonomy (GTDB): domain Bacteria; phylum Zixibacteria; class MSB-5A5; order GN15; family FEB-12; genus JAJRTA01. The sequence continues at coordinate 12,543 of JAJRTA010000036.1, read as the reverse complement.
ACTCCTAACTATGATAAACTCAAAACATCCGGGCCGTCATCAGTTATGGCCACGGTGTGCTCAAAATGGGCCGACGGAGAGCCGTCGGCAGTAACAAAAGTCCACCCGTCCGGTTTGGTGTAGACCTTATGCGTTCCGAGATTGATCATCGGCTCAATAGCCAGCACCATACCGGCTTTCAAAACCGGACCGACGTCAGGCGACCCGAAATTGGGCACCTGCGGTTCTTCATGCATATTGCGGCCGATTCCATGCCCCACCAACGCCCGCACGACACCGAAGCCTTCAGCTTCTGCTGTCTTCTGAATGGCCGCCGAAATCTGTCCCAATTTATTCCCTTTTCGCGCCATGTCAATAGCCACCTGCAGGCATGTTTCGGTGTTTTTCATCAGGCCGAGCTTCTCTTCGGACACCTCACCGACGGCAAAAGTGCGGGCAGAATCGCCATAGAAGCCGTCGACAATAGAGCCGACATCAACCGAGACGATATCACCGTCCTTGATGACACGGTCGCCGGGGATGCCATGAACGACTTCATCATTTATGGAAATACAGGCTGAAGCGGGAAATCCACGGTAGTTTTTGAAACCGGGGATCGCATCCTGGCTGCGAATGAAGTCTTCGACCAGTTCATCGAGTTGACCGGTAGTCATACCGGTTTCGATACGTTCGCCGACCATGTCCAGGGTTTTGGACACAACCTGACCGGCGCGACGCATGATCTCGATTTCTTCTTTGGACTTCAACACAATCACAAAACTCTCTCGGGCTATCAGCCAACTACTTCCAATATAGATTCAAACACTTCATCCGGCGACTGCTGGCCGGAGACTTCCGCAAGGAGCAATTCCTGCCGATAGAACTCTTCAATCTGCTTCGTCTGTTTTTTGTAAACTTCCAGCCGGTTGCGCACAACCGCTTCTTCATCGTCGGGCCGACGCTTCAGTTCGGTCCCGTCATGATCGCAGACGCCATCTTTCCGCGGCATTTTGGCCGGATGGTTGTAGGTTGCCTGACAGGCCGGACAGAACCATCGCCCGGAAAGACGCTTTACTATTTCGTCATCATCAACCGCGATCAAAACCGCTTTATCGATTTCAATACCATTCTTTGTAAGCATCGCCATGAGACTTTCCGCCTGCGGAATAGTCCTGGGGAAACCGTCAAGAATAAATCCATTTTTCAATACGCCGGAAGTAATCTTGTCTTCGATAAGACCTACTATCAAATCGTCCGGGACCAGTTCTCCGGCTTTCATGTACCCTTCGGCCTCTTTACCAAGCTCTGTCCCCTGCTTAACGGCATCGCGCAGCAGATCACCGGTTGACAGATGCACCAGGCCTTTGGCTTCAGCCAGGCGGGCGGCCTGCGTTCCTTTCCCTGATCCGGGAGGTCCCAGGAAGACAAGATTCATGCTACATGGATCTCCCGCGGATTTTGCCCTTCTTCATGAAACCGTCGTAGTGACGCATCAGCAGGTGCGATTCGATCTGTTGCAGTGTGTCAAGAGCCACACCGACGATAATCAGCAAACCCGTACCGCCGAAGAAGAAGTTTACATTGGCCTGAGCAATAAGCACCCAGGGAAGCACAGCGATCGCGGCAAAGAACAGCGCACCCGGAAGAGTAATTCGGGTTAGAATCTTCTCAACGTATTGCGATGTATTCTTACCCGGACGAATACCGGGAATGTAACCGCCATTTTTGCGCATATTGTCGGCTATCTCCATCGGATTAAAAACAATTGCAGTATAGAAATAACCGAAGAATACAATTATCAGACCATAGATCAGTGAGTACCACAACCCACCCGGAGCCAGCCAGTTGGCTACGAGGTTCTGTACCCACTCGGTATTGGGGAAAAGCTGAGCGACGGTCGACGGAAGGAACATGATGGACTGAGCGAAAATGATCGGAATAACACCGGCCGAGTTCACTGAAAGCGGCAGATGGGTGGTTGCGCCGCCGAACACTTTACGGCCGACAACCTTGCGCGGATACTGCACCGGCACCTTGCGCTGAGCACGTGTAACCAGAATCACCGCGGCAATAACGCCGATCATCAACGCCACCATCGCTACTTCAATCAGGAAACCGCGGCTGCCGTACCAGACCATCTGCACTTCGTTCACAACGGCATCAGGGAAGCGGGCGATAATGCCGATGAAAATTATCAGCGAGATACCGTTGCCGATCCCCCTTTCGGTGATCTGTTCTCCCAGCCACATTATAAATATACATCCGCTGGTAAACGTAATAATGGTCAACGGAATGAAGAATACCGTGTCCATGTGCACAGCCGATACGCCGTTCAGGTTGATGGTCGTCAGGAAGCCGGCGGTTCCCCACGCCTGCAAAGCGGCGATAAGTACCGTCAGGTAACGAGTGTACTGGGTTATTTTGCGACGGCCTTCCTCGCCCTCACGCTGAAGACGCTGGAGCCATGGGACCACCGCGCCCAGAAGCTGAAGCATAATCGAAGCCGAAATATACGGCATGATGCCCAGCGCGAAGATCGTAGCCTTGGCAAAAGCGCCGCCGGCGAACATATCCAGCAGACCAAAAATAGAATTAGAAGAAAGAGCCTGAGACAGGATAGTACCGTCAATCCCGGGGGTAGGGATATGACCGCCTATTCTGTAGACGACAAGAATACCGAGGGTGAACAGGATTCTCTTGCGAAGCTCTTCAACCTTGAATATTGACTTGAAAGTCTCTAACACTATACCACCTCGGCCTTACCGCCGGCCGCTTCGATTTTAGAGATTGCCGATTTGGAGAAAGCACCGGCCTTGACTGTGAAGGCGCCTTCGAGCGTTCCATTGCCGAGGACTTTCACGGGTATATCAAGTTTCTTGATCAATCCGGCCGCCCGGAGCGTCTCCGGGGTGATTTCCTTATCTTTGCACTTTGCCAAATCGCTCACATTGATAATCTGGAATTGCTTTTTGAAGATATTGGTAAAGCCGAATTTCGGCAGGCGACGATGCAACGGCATCTGACCACCTTCACGTCCCGGCTTGCGGCTGGCGCCTGAGCGCGACAATTGCCCTTTGTGCCCTTTGCCGGACGTTTTACCAAGACCGCTTCCAGGACCACGTCCGACCCGGCGACGTTTTTTGGTCGAGCCGGGTGCAGGTTTAAGAGTATGTAATTCCATGGAGTCGATACCTCTATTAATCAATCTCTTCGACCGTCACCAGATGGATCACGGACTTAACCATGCCCTTGATCTGCGGGGTGGCATTGTGAATGACGGTACGATTTATCTTACCCAGACCGAGAGCCTTGATGGTTCTTTTCTGAGGCTCTTTACGATCGATGGTACTTCTTATCTGCGTGATTTTCAGTCTGGCCATTTCGTTTATCCTGCTTTGTCGCTTGAGGCTATGCCTGCTCGCGGAAGCTGTCTTCCTGTTCTCGGGTTCTCAGACTTCTCAAACCGTTCATAGTCGCCTTGACCACATTGTTCGGGTTGCGACTACCGAGTACCTTAGTCAGCACATCCTGGACACCCAGCGATTCCAGAATCGCGCGTACGGCGCCACCGGCGATCACACCGGTACCGGGTGAGGCCGGTCGCAGCATGACGGTGGTAGCCGAGAAACGACCGTCAATGCGATGGGGAATCGTCCCATCAGAAACATTGAAAGCGGTCATATCCTTGCGGGCCGCTTCGGTCGCTTTACGAATCGCTTCAGAAACTTCCGGAGCTTTGCCGTAACCGACACCGACCTTGCCGTTCTTGTCCCCCACCGCAACCAGAGCGGTGAAGCTAAAACGTCGTCCACCTTTGACCACTTTGGCAACACGGTTGACGTTGATAACTTTTTCCTCGAATTCGAGGGCGTTCATTTCAAACTTGGGCAATCTATACCTCGCTGTAGTACAGGCCTACAATTATTCCTAAAACTTTAGACCACCTTCACGGGCGCCGTCGGCCACCGCCTTGATACGGCCATGAAAACGGTTGCTGTTCCGATCGAACACTACTTGTTCGATCCCTTTCTCCTTTGCCAGCTTAGCGATCACTTCGCCGACCTTTCGGGCCACATCGGTCTTCTGGACCTTACCCTGCAGTTCCGCCTTGAGGACAGCCGAAGAGGAATCGACCCCAAGCAGGGTAACAGAGTTCTCATCATCGATCAACTGGGCAAAAACCCGCTTGAGCGATTTGGTTACCGAGAGACGCGGGCGTTCGGCGCTGCCGCTTACTTTTCCACGTACCCGCAACCGTCGACGAGCGGCCTTCTTTTTTTTGACAATATTCTTATCTGCCATAACTGTTTACCTCAATGCGATCACGCCGACACAGCGCTCTTACCAGCTTTACTGCGGACGTATTCACCAGTGTAGCGAACACCCTTGCCTTTGAATGGTTCCGGCTTGCGAAAACCGCGGATTTTAGCGGCCGCCTCGCCGACCAGCTCTTTGTCAATTCCCGCAACCACGATTTTGTTGGATTTCGGCACCGCTGTCGCAGTGACGCCTTCCGGGGGCACAAAAAGAATCGGATGAGAATAACCGAGATGCAAAATCAGCATCTTACCTTTATTCTCAGCACGATAACCCACACCGATAATCTCAAGCTCTTTGGAAAAACCGGTATGCGTGCCTTCAACCATATTGTTGATCAAGGCCCGGGTCAGACCATGAAGCGAGCGATGCTCTTTGGAGTCCGAGGGACGGGTCACGATCACATTGTTATCTTCAATCTTAACCGAAATGTCCGGATGGATAGTCCGGGAGAGAACACCTTTGGCTCCTGTAACGGTGATTTTCCGGCCGTCGATTTCGACTTTGCTTTTGTCCGGTATCGGAATCGGTTTTTTACCTACGCGTGACATATTTTCATCCTTCCCTTACCAGCACCTCAGAAGAACTTCACCGCCGACACCCTTTTTGGCCGCGTCAAAATTCGACATAACACCGGACGAGGTAGACACGATCATCATACCGCGCTGGTTAAAAGTAGATTGACGAACCTGTTCGGCATCGAAATAGCGACGCAGGCCGGGGCGTGAAACGCGCTGGATACCTTTCAGGACCGGAATATCTCCAGCCGAATAGAGCAGGTAGATGCGCAGAATTCCCTGTTTGTTATCCGGCAGTTCGGTGTGATCTTTAAGATACTTGCGTTCCTGAAGGATACGGACTATTTCCCGTTTAACTCCGGAAGCCGGCACATCGACTGCAACTTTGTGGGCCTTGTAGGCGTTCCTGATCCTTGTCAGGAGGTCAGCTATTGGATCTGTCATACTCATCGTTCATTATCTCCCGATAACCTTTTCGGTTACCAACTGGCCTTTACAACGCCCGGCAACTCACCGGCCAGGGCCATTTGACGAAAACAGATTCTGCACAGACCGAACCTGCGCATATAGGCCCGAGGTCGGCCGCATCGTCGGCAGCGGTTGTAGGCGCGAACTCCAAACTTGGGTTTACGCTGCTGCTTCTCTATAAGACACTTCTTAGCCATTGATCTCCTATTTGCGGAACGGCATCCCCATATCGGTGAGCAACTGCCGCGCCTCTTCATCGGTTTTGGCGGTTGTTGTAATAGCGATGTTCATTCCACGTATCTTATCAATCTTATCATAATCAATTTCAGGGAAGATCAACTGTTCCTTGACGCCGAAGTTAAAATTGCCGCGGCCGTCAAACGACTTCGGATTGATTCCCCGAAAGTCACGAATTCGCGGCATGGCGACATTTACCAGTCGATCAAAAAACTCGTACATTGCCTCACGCCTGAGCGTCACACAGCATCCGATCGCAACGCCTTCGCGCAGTTTGAAATTGGAGATACTCTTGCGGGCACGAGTCACGAGCGGCTTTCGACCGGTGATCCTGGTCAGATCCTCAATCGCCGCCTCCAGCGCCTTGGAGTTTTCGATCGCTTCACCTACGCCGATATTGATGCTGATCTTGGTCATCCTCGGCACTTCCATCACGGAGCGGTACTCAAACTGTTTCATCAGCTTGGGAGCGACTTCGTTCAAGTATTTCTCTTTAAGCCTGGCCATTATCATACATCCTTAAATCTGTTCGCCGGTGGCCTTGCAGATGCGCACCTTTTTTTTGCGACCGCCTTCATCGATAACCCTGGTGCCGATTTTGGTCGGGCCACCGAGGGTCGAGCTATAGATAGCGACATTGGAAAGGTCGATCGGGGCTTCAATGGTTATGATTCCGCCCTTGGGCGATTTCTGTGTCGGTCTCTGATGTTTTTTCCGCATGTTGACACCCTCGACCAGAATCTTACCTTTTTTCACGTCGACATTCAGCACCCGGCCGGTTTTGCCTTTGGCTGCGCCGGTGCGAACATATACGGTGTCACCTTTCTTGATATTCATAGGTCAAATCCTGTTTACAGTACCTCTGGCGCGAGGGATATAATCTTCATAAACTGTTTGTCGCGCAACTCACGGGCCACCGGTCCAAAAATACGGGTGCCGCGAGGTTCGTTTTGGTCGTTAATAATCACCGCCGCATTATCCGAGAAGCGAATGAGCGAACCATCACTGCGTTGCAACGAAGCGGTGGTTCGAACTACCACGGCTTTACATACTTCCGATTTTTTGACCGTTCCACCCGGTATGGCTTCTTTGACTGCGACGACTATGATATCGCCGACCGAAGCATACTTCTTGCGACCGCCCAGAATCCGGAAGCACATGGCTCGCTTGGCGCCGGAGTTGTCGGCAACATTCAAAATTGTGTACTCTTGTATCATTTCTCAACCACCCTTGCCGGTCGGCCGATGATCTATGCCACCGAGCTTACTTGGCCCTTTCAAGTATTTCGACCAGTCGCCAGCGTTTTCTGGCGGATAGCGGTCTGGTTTCAGCTACCTGGACTTTATCACCGACTTTGGCCTCATTCTTCTCATCATGTGCCATCAGTTTGGAGAAGCTGCGGTAGATCTTTTCATACAAAGGATGCCGATAGGTTCTGTCGACACGCACGATAATGCTCTTGTCCATTTTGTCCGAGAGCACGGTACCGATACGTACCTTGCGGAGTCCTTTTCTGCTCTGCTCAGCCATCGCTTATTCCTCTTCACCCTTATCTTTACCGGCCTTTTTCGCCTGCGGCAGGATCGAGGTCGCGGCCTCGGCCAGCTTTCTAATACCCAACTCATCCTCGTGCAGGACCGTTTTGATACGAGCCATTTCACGACGGGCCGTCCTGAGGCGCAGAGGGTTATCAAGCGCCTTGATGGACTTTCTCATATTCAGATTGAACACTTCTTCAGTAATATCGGCCAGTTTCTGCTTAAGTTCTTCAGCCGTCATTTCGCGCAAATCAGATACCTTCAACATGGTTATACTCCTTGCGTGTCGGCCCGGGTTACGAACTTGGTTTTCATCGGCAGTTTGTCTCCGGCCAGCCTGAGTGCTTCGCGCGCCATTCGCTCGCTGACACCTTCGATCTCAAACAGAATACGGCCCGGCTTCACCACCGCCACCCAGCTTTCAGGAGAACCCTTGCCTTTACCCATACGGGTTTCGGCCGGCTTCTTGGTGATCGGTTTGTCCGGGAAAACGCGGATCCAGATTTTTCCGCCACGCTTAATATATCGAGTCATCGCAATACGAGCCGCTTCGATCTGCCGACTGGTCAGCCAGACCGCTTCGGTCGCCTTGAGCGCGAATTCGCCGAAACTCACCGTACTGCCGACATAAGCTTTGCCGGTCATGCGTCCGCGCTGCATCTTGCGAAACTTGGTTTTCTTTGGCATCAACATGGGTTGCTATCTCCAGGCCTATTCGGCATCACTTTTATCTGATGACTTGGGCTTATCAGCCGATGCTTTTGGTTTACTTTCAGGTTTCTCCGCCGGTTTAGCAGAGGAAGCATCAGCGTTATCTTTCTTCGGGGCCACTTCCGGACGACGGCCTTTGGGAGCGGCGCCTGACGGAGTCTGACCGGCTCTGCGAACCCGGCCCCGCGGACGACGGCGGGCCCGATCACGATCACCACCACGACCGCCACCCGGACGATCCGAACGACCGCGCCGAGCCGCTGCGGGAGCTTCGGCCTGTGTCTGCTGCTCGTCGCTGCCGACGATGGAATCACGGATAAACTGATCGGTATCAATCACTTCACCACGACAGATCCAGACCTTTACCCCGATACTGCCATAAGTTGTCCTTGCAGTGGTTGTCGCGTAGTCGATATCGGCACGCAAAGTGTGAAGCGGCACTCGTCCGGCCCGATATTTTTCAACACGGGCGATTTCCGCACCGCCCAGACGGCCGCCGCATTGGATCTTGATCCCGACCGCGCCCATTTTCATGGTGGCGGCAAGGGACTTCTTCATAGCCCGACGAAACGCGATGCGCCCTTCCAACTGGCGCGCCACAGCGTCGGCGACAAGCTGAGCGTTTAGTTCCGGTTTGCGCACTTCCACGATGTTAAGCATGATGTCCTTCTTCGTCAACATCTGTAACTCTTCGCGAAGCTTATCCACTTCGGCTCCTTTGCGGCCGATCACGATTCCCGGTCGTGAGGTGTGGATATCAACACTCACGCGCTTGGGAGCACGGGAAATGCTGACCCTGGCGATACCGGCATTATCCAGACGCCTGTTAATGTACTTCTTGACCATCATGTCTTCGTACACCAGATCAGCGAACTTCCGGTTAGAGGCAAACCATTTACTGTTCCAGGTCTTGATGATCCCGAGGCGAAAACCTATAGGGTGTGTTTTCTGTCCCAAATTTAGTTCTCCAAACTCAGCTTATCTTCATCGGTGAATCATTCACCGTCTTTCTTCGTTTTCCTGTTTTTGGCCTCCGGCATTGCACCGGTTTTCTTCGTACTCGACTTGCTCGTTTTTCCGGCTGTGGTCTTACCGGCGGCGTCTGTACCAGCTTTTGGTTTAGCTTTTGACTTTGCACTCTTGCCGGCAGCCCTTGCATCGTCGGTTGAAGCTTCGCCCCTGGCCGCCTTCCCCTTCTTCTTCGGCCTGGCGGCAACCGGTTCCGTTTCAGCAACCCCTTCGAGAAGAACGGTCAAATGACAGAACCGTTTCTTGTAACGGAAGACTCGACCCATCGACTGATAACGAATGCGCTTGGCGCTCGGAGCGGGGTCAACCGTAATATTCTTGATCAACAGATCTTCAGCTTTGAGCACATCGGTCCCTTCACTTGAAAGCGCATTGGCCGCGGCCGATTTCACGGTATTGGCAATGTGCTTCGCAGCGATTTTGGGAGTAAAGTTGAGCAGGTCCAGCGCTTTCTGAACCGGCAAACCCTTAACCATCTCCGCTACCAGGCGCATTTTGCGCGGCGGGATGGACACATAACGTAAACGTGCGGTAGAGGAAACAATCATGACGACACCTTACTTCCTGATCGCCGAGCTACGTTCGGTTAGTTTTCCGCCGTGACCGCGAAACAGTCTGGTCGGGGCAAATTCACCCAGCTTGTGACCGACCATGTTCTCAGAAATGTAAATCGGCACGAACTTATGGCCGTTGTGAACGGCAATAGTATGGCCGACAAATTCCGGAACGATAGTCGACCGCCGTGACCAGGTCTTGATCACTTTCTTATCACCACTTTCGTTCATGGCTTCAACCTTGGCCATGAGTTTGGCATCCAGAAACGGTCCTTTTTTCAGCGAACGAGGCATCCAGTAATCTCCGCTTTATTTCTTGGCGCGTCGATCCTCAATGATATGAGCTCTCGACTTGCGTTTGCTTCGCGTTTTGTATCCTTTAGTGGGCTTACCCCACGGTGTGCAGGGGTGACGACCGCCAGACGAACGGCCTTCGCCGCCGCCCATCGGGTGATCGACCGGGTTCATGGCCACACCGCGAGTAGTCGGACGCCAGCCGCGCCAGCGTGACGCGCCCGCCTTGCCCCAGACTACGTTTTTATGATCGATATTGCCGACCTGTCCGATAGTCGCATAGCAGTTGATAGGCGCGGTCCGGACCTCGCCGGAGGGCATCCGCAGCGTAACTATCTTGCCTTCTTTGGCCACCAGTTGAGCCATGGTACCGGCCGAGCGACAAAGCTGAGCGCCTTTGCCGGGGCGAAGCTCGATATTGTGGACAAAAGTACCGAGCACCATCTGGCCCATCGGCATGGCATTACCGGTTCGATGTTCCGCATTTTCGCCGGACATCAGCATCTGATCGACCTCAAGGCCGTCGGGAGCGATAATATACCGCTTCTCGCCGTCGACATAATGCAGCAGGGCGATGCGGGCCGAGCGGTTGGGATCATACTCGATCGACGCCACCCGGGCCGGGATACCGTGTTTGTTGCGACGGAAATCTATGATGCGATAGTGCCGACGATGGCCACCGCCGCGGTGGTAAGCCGTTATACGGCCCTTGTTGTTGCGACCGCCCGTCTTGCGCAACGGTCTCAGAAGCGACTTCTCGGGGACAGTCGAAGTTATCTCATCGAAGGTCGGAACCGTGCGGAACCGCTGCGATGAAGTGTATGGGCGAAATTTCTTAATAGCCATATTCGGTTACCAATCCATCCTAAATATTCTCAAAGATAGCTATTGTCTGTCCCGGTCTCAGGCGCACAATCGCCTTTTTCCAGGTCGGGGTTTTACCGGTGTTACGTCCCATGCGACGCGGCTTACCGGCAACTATCATAGTATGAACATCTATAACTTCCACGCCGAACGCCGATTCCACAGCAGCCTTGATCTGATACTTATTGGATTCACGCTCCACCTCGAACACATATTCGTTGTTCTTTTCCCTGAGGATACTGGAACGCTCGGTAGCTACATGGGTCTTTATAATGTGGCGAAGGTCAGCTTTCATCCGAACACCTCATGAACTTTGTCCAGACCGGATTTAGTTATCAGCACATAATCGGCATTGAGCAAATCATACCCGTTGGCCAGGGCCGCCCGACAGTATTTTACTTTTTGAAGATTCCGGCAGGAAAGGACAAGCTTGTCGTTGCGGCCCTCGTCAAGGATAAGACACTTCCTGCCTTCGAGATCCAGGCGGGTCATCAAACCGACAATCGATTTGGTCCTTATCTGATCAAGCTCCAACTTATCAAGAACTTTAATGCGGTCGGATTTCGCCTTGTCGGAAAAAACCGAACGAATAGCCAGCTTCTTCATCTTACGCGGGAAGTTGCTGCCATAACTTCTCTTGCTGGGGCCGAAAACAGTACCACCACCCGGCCACAGAGGCGAGCGAATTGTACCGGCCCGAGCGCGCCCGGTACCCTTCTGGCGCCACGGTTTACGACCGCCGCCATGAACCTCACTGCGTCCGCGAGTACTGGCGTTCCCCTGACGACGGCGGGCCAGCAGATTTACGATATACTGGTGCACGACCGCTTCGTTGGGTTCTATCTCAAACAGTTCCGGTTTCAGTTCGGTCGTGCCGACTTCTTCACCGTTCTGATTGTATACTTTTACATTCATCTCAATCTATCCACGTCCACGGTTGGTGCTGCGAATCCTTACCAGGCGACCACGGAAACCGGGGACCGGCCCTTTCACCAGGATAAGATTCTCCTTTTCGATGACATCAACCACCTCGAGGTTCAGAGTGGTCACTTTCTCGTTACCCATTCGTCCGGCCATTTTCATGCCCTTGAACACACGTGACGGATACGACGACTGACCGATAGAACCCGGCGCGCGCCAACGATCTGACTGGCCGTGAGTCTTGTTGGCTCCGGAGAAATGATGTCGTTTCATACCGCCCGCGAATCCAAGCCCGCGGGAAATCCCGGTTATGTCAACACGTTCACCGGCTTTGAAGATATCCGCTTTCAGTACCGCGCCGACTTCAAGTTCACCCTCGGTGTATTTGATCTCACGAAGGTAACGAGTCGGCTCGATTCCGGACGCGGCGAACTGACCGGCCAGCGGTTTGTTCACAAGTTTCCTGCGGCGAACACCGAACCCGACCTGGTACGCCTCGTACCCGTCCTTTTCGACCGTCTTTCGGGCGACGACCGGACACGGCCCGGCCTCGATCACCGTTACGGGAATAGCTTCGCCGTTCTCCGTAAAGATACGAGTCATCCCAAGTTTTTTGCCGAGTATTTCTTTCATAGCCATTGCCCTATCAGGTCTTTATCTCCACGTCAACACCGGCCGGCAGGTCCAGCTTCATAAGAGCATCCACCGTCTGCGGTGTCGAGTCGTAGATATCCATCAGGCGTTTGTGTACGCGTGTCTCAAACTGTTCGCGGGATTTCTTGTCCACGTGCGGTGAGCGCAGTACCGTGTAGACCGTTCGTTTGGTCGGAAGCGGAACCGGTCCGACAATACGTGCGCCTGTCCGCAAAACCGTAGAAGTGATTTCCTTGGCTGAGCGATCCAGCGCATAGTGATCATACGCCTTAAGACGGATTCTTATTTTCTGTACAGTCGTCACGTCAATATCCCCGATTACTCGATAATCTCGGCGATAACGCCGGCGCCGACGGTGCGGCCGCCCTCGCGTATCGCGAATCGAAGCTCTTTCTCCATCGCGATCGGCGTGATCAATTCTATCGTCATCGTTACATTGTCACCAGGCATGACCATCTC
>JAJRTA010000003.1 GCA_024278515.1 Candidatus Zixiibacteriota bacterium | reverse complement strand
TAGAGGATTTGTCCGTTTTGCGCGTCCACGACAAATCGATAGGCCTCGGGAAAGTCGGACCTTCCCTCGAAAGTCACAGCCATGCGGGGCGTTTCACGCTTGTCGTTGACACCCGCCCAGATAACTGTTTCCTGATCGGTGAAATCAGTCAGACCCGGCTCCGAACGGCGCGCGGCGGCCTCCGCTACCGCCGAGTAGCCGCCGATACTCTTGTCCGGATAAAAATCACCAAGATCACGCAATGATGATACGGCCAGCACCAACGGATAGTCAGGCTCGTTCCTGACCAGAAGACGCAGCTCCGACCGGAACACCGGTACTCCTTCCACTTCCTGGTGATAGTAAACCAGGGTGAACTTGTATTGTCCGGTTTCATTGTTGTACATAACAGGCTGGGTCAGGCGCCTTTCCGGCATCAGATTACCAGGGACCAGATGATAGCTTTCGACACCAAAAACATTCGCATGATTCCAGCGAAACTCTTCGGCTGTAGCCTCGGGTGAGTTGCCGAACCCGAATTTCGTTCCATAAAGCCGTGTTATCATCGGGCCGGTTTCATAAACTCTCAAACGATCATAGTTCAATTTCAGATTGCTCAGAGCAGTCTTAGCCTGTCGCATTCTCTCAGGGGTCAGCCCTGCGTAGCCGTCATTGTCCGATGCGGCCATCAGCGAGCACGCGAACAAAGCCAGAATCGCCAGGGATAGCAAAATCCGCCTCATGGGTTCTCCTTAATGGGGTACTTATTAATTGCAACTATGTAGTACTGTAGTAGTAATGTGCGAATCTCCGCGTCTATGGATTACCTTCAGTAAGAAAATAGCACAATGAATTAATTTGTCAACAAATGGATTGGCGATAATCATCATCCAAACATGTTACAACCAGACCGTTTTCGTCTATCTTTATGAGCTTTAAGAGCCGCCTGCAAAAAACCCCGGGCGAATAATCACCCGGGGCCATACGGAGGCGAAACCAGAATCAAGGCTGTCCACTACGGAATCAACGAAAGAATATCAATAGTCGAATCCAGTATCGGGGGAACCAGAACATTCATGCTGTAACGAGACTGCCGCAGGATTCCCTTGTAATCAGTCGTTACGTACAATTTCTGATCGTGGGAAACGATACGATTAACTTTCTGGCTTTCAAGTTTCCCGACCGGACGAAGGTCACCGGCAAACCAGGACACCACCCCCTCCTCCGTGCCCACATAGACTACCCATGCGGAGGCGTCGATTGTCCGTACATAGTTTGCCGGCATCCCTTCGTCGGTGGTCAGGGTCAGCCAGCGGCCACCATTATAAATATGGAACCCGTTGGTGGTACCCATATAGAGATGCTGATGATTGAAATCAAGCGCGGTGACCGTATCGAACATATCGGGGTCCCGTAACAGGTATCTCTTGCGAAACTCCTCCCCGTCCCAGCGATACAATCCCTGACCGTCGGTACCGACCCAGAGACCGGACTCATCGGCCACAATTGCGCTAACGCTGACATCAGCGAGCAATAATTCCGTTGCCGCGCCGTCGTATGCGAACAGCCCCTGTTCGGTACCGATCATCAGCTGTTCATCATCACTGTACAGAAAACTGATATTACCGGCTTCAGACCAATCCTGTCGATCGAGAGTTTCACCGTCAAAGGTATAAAGCTCCCGACCACCGATATAGACAACACCCTGATGAACAGCTATTGAAGTCAGGTTATCATCAACAGCAACAACATTCCGGGACTTATCGGCTATGTCATAGAAAATTGCCGCCCCTTCACTGACTGCGTACAGCTTTGTACCGTCGATAACCATGTCATTCACCATGGTAATCATCTGAACCGGCTGTTCAGGCAGTTCGGTTGTCTCGACAGTCTGTTCGGTAACAATTTCGACCGGCGGCTCTGTCACAGGGACAGCCTGCGCCTGCTCGACGACAACGACCGCATCCGCCGTCTCTCCTTCACCATCAGCGGAACAACTGGCGAAAGTGAGCGCTGAAATCATAATGGCTGCAACCATCATGGTGAGTTGAGTTTTTTTGAACATGACATCCTCCTTTACGGTTTGGGTTTTTCGTTCACACAACACCTAAACAAGCTGCGTGCCGAAAATATAACCTATTGCGTAACAGCAACTTAACAATGCAGCGTAAACGTTCCACCCGGCTTTGCGTGTCAATTCCGACACACAAACTTTGACTATCAAGTAATTCCATTATTAAACAACAAGTTACGGGTGTCAAAATTGACACAGGCTGATAATTGTTTTTGTTTGCGTTGGGCAGGCCGGGGAGGTTTGTTGTATAAGTAGTTGGAGGATAAGATGGTTAGCCGAACAACAGTATTCCTGTTGCCTTTGTTCTGGGCCGGGTCGGTCTGGACATCTTCAGCTACGGCTGAAACAATCGCCGCTCAGATAATTCAGAAAAGCAATGACCGGCTGTACTTCTCGGTCGGCACCGAATCGTTTGTTTACCGCAACTGCACATTCACTATCATGTGTGATAAAGATACTGTATACTCCGGTTGCATTGAACAGTCGTCACTGGGGGTATCATTCAGCTACCCGGCAGCACAATTTGCAGATACAGCCTCCCTGAGAGAATGCAAGATACAAATTGAAGCGGCCGAACCGGATAGTCTCGGTGACATCAATATCGGCCTTTCAGGAATAACCCCGGAGCTGTGGTCCCTGATAGTAACAGATTCTTCTGTGGCCGGGCACGATTCTGACAGTTCGACACAAGCGGGAGCCGGTCCCGACAGTCAGATTCGTTTTCACGAATACCCGGACTATATTGATCTGGGCTTCAAGATGCAACTGGGCGAGCTTGACGGCTTCGTATCATTCACACGTCAATGTAGCGACGGATCAGTCGGCATTATCAGAAACAGCCCTGCTCCGTTTATTGTCGCCATGATTCCCAATCTCTCGAAGGAAAAGAACCGTGGCGGCCATCTGACCACTTCTCTTTACTACCGGTTCAATGACCAGAATCTTTCCCCGGTTTTTGCCGGTGATGAAGTAACGCCTGCGTACGGCTTCTGTGCCGGTTCTCAGCAAAGCAGGCGGCCCTTTCCATACTCCGCCTCAACCGGCCAGCGTCTGTTGAGCGAACAACAGCGTCGTATCACCCGGGTGCGTTTGTGGGTGATGGATAAATCTCTGGAAAAGCTCGGCTGGTTTTTTGCCGATGTGCTCGCACGCGACCGGGTGGAAGTGGAACTGGCAGATGAACCAGGCGAGGCGGATCTTTTCCTTGTTTGTTTACGATACGACTCGCAGAACCAGTCTCTATGTTTAGAGAAAGTTATGGAGTTTCTTAAGATCTCCCCTGCCCGGTACTCCTTTCAGAATGAATTGCTCGACAGTGTCGAGACATACCTTCGGACAGCGGCCGAATCTGAAGAAACCGAACAACGGGCAACTGCCTTGAGGGCAGCCGAGCAGGTCCTGATATACGATCTCGCCGCGATGCCGCTTTTCCGCCCGCATCTTTTTTTCTATGCCTCGCATTCGCTCACCGGTTACAGGTTTGACAACAACGGACGGTTCACGGTAAAGAAGCTGGCAAAACTGCGCTTACCCCCTTCGGATGCGAGGTGCGGGTTATGACCTACACGGGAAAAATCAGGATATTTCTGATAATCGTCGCATTACTGCCGCCATTGTCGATTATGCTGGTGATCTATTTCCATTCGGTAAGGCAGATGGATATTTCGGACCGGAGTCAGATTGCACAGACCCTGCGCCGGTACGATGTTTTTGAAAACAGTCTCGAAGCGGAACTTTCAACAGGGCTTGAAGCGATGATTGCATCAGAAGAGTGGCAGCGAGCTGTCCTGCAGGTGAAATCCGGACGACCTGAGCAGGTACGGCTGGACCCGCGAACATTCGGCTTTGACTTCATGGAGATTACCGACTCCGGCCTTACTGTGCTCACCTCGTGGCATCGACCCGGACTTCTCGGTAATACTGTACAGCCTGATGAAAAATCGAGTCTGCCTCTTTCCGACACCATCCTGTACACGCTCGAATACGACATCAACGGGCCTCATGGTGCGATCACCTGCCTGAAAAAGCTAAGCCCGAAACTGTATCTCTACACCGGGAAGTATCTCGACCGGCAATATCAGAGGCAACTGGGAGCGGTTATGAACGCTGAGATTGATATGTTGATTGGGCCAGAGATCAGAGACGTCTATCGCCGGATGGAGACCGGTTCCCTGTATCAAATCGGCGGCAGCTACCAGGCGGTTCTTTCTAAATCAGTACCGGCCGGTTTCATGACGGTGGCCACTTTCGTCACCGGCGAAAGAAAACCGATCCTGGTTTCTCTGTTGACCGTTACCGGGGTAGTGGCCCTGCTTGCAATCGGCGTGGCTATCGGCATCGGTTTGTATATTACCAGTCGGGTTAAACGTGAAACAGACAACCTGATCGAAGCAACAGCCCGAATCGCCGAAGGCGATTTTACGACTCCGGTCATGGCTTACGAAGAAGGTGAGTTCTCTCAACTGGCCGAATCCATCGACGACATGAAGACAAAACTCCGCACCACTCGTCAAAAACTGGCTACTACCGAAAAGATCGCCGCCTGGCAGACGGTTGGACGTAAACTTGCCCACGAAATCAAGAACCCTCTGACACCCATCGTGATCAGCATCGACGATCTTCGCCGCTCATACGCGGAAAAACTGCCTAATTTCGAGCAGACTCTCTCCCAAACGACGACAACCATCAAAACCGAGGTGATGCGCCTGATTCGTCTCCTTGAGGAGTTCGCCGGTTTTGCCCGAATGCCGGCGCCGTCGATTCGGACGATCAGGCTCAAAGAATACCTGG
>JAJRTA010000035.1 GCA_024278515.1 Candidatus Zixiibacteriota bacterium | reverse complement strand
TTTGCTCGCTGAGTCCGTCGCCTTTGGCGATATATTTTATTTCAAAAGTATGCATAGGCTTCGGGTAGTCATCGTTGTGATGGGCGATGACTTCAATCTCCAGAGACTCCAGATTTTGTCGTTGTTTTTTAAGGATATTGACAACGTCGATTCCGGTACATCCGGCAATACCGAAAAGCACCAGCTCGGTCGGCTTGAACCCGGATTCCTGACCGCCTGCCTGTTTGCCGCCGTCGGTGACCATCCTGTGTCCGAAGGCGGAGTCTCCCTCGAATCTCAGTCCACCGGCCCAGTTCATCTTGATCTGCAACATCTTATCTCCTGACCTTTTTCGTAATCATACCAAACCCGGAACCAACCCGGCTTCATACCGGTTCAACCGAAATGACAACAATATGTTCCGAAAATAGGCCGTACGCGCCGCCAACACAAGGATTTCAGATGCAGGCCGCTATTTCGTCAAGGAGAACGACAATTTGCCGAAATATCATACAGGACAATAAACGGCCAGTTCCGATTTGCATGGCAGAGCTAAAGCGATTACTATGACAATGAGCATGAAAACAGGACTTGAACACGGGACCGATCTTTGACCAGCTTGTTCGACATTCTTCTTTCCGGTTTCGCCCGCACTCCTGAAAACGTGGCTATAACTCATGACGGGCTGAGTATCAGCTACCGCGAACTGCTTAACAAGGCTCTTGCGGTAGGTGAGGTTCTGTCCCGTCTGCCTTCCGGGTCGCGGGTCGGACTGTTGTGTGAGAACAGTATCAATTATGCCGTCGGGTATTTCGCCGTCGCTTCCTCCGGTCATGTGGTGGTGCCGCTTGATACTTCACTGAAACCGCAGCAACAGCTCGGCATTCTCGAAGACTGCGGAGCGGTGGGACTGATAATGTCCGGACGGTTTGCCGCGGCCGGCTCGGTTCTGGCTGGTGACCGGTCTCCGGTGGAGTTGCTGATCGGTGAGGCGGAGGTTGACGGTTTAAGCGCCTCAGCCGAAGTGTACCTGCTTGATGAATTGACACAGGATGCCGGGAACCTGACCCTGCCCGATTCGATCCGGGAAAAAGTCGGCCAGTTGAAGCTGTACAAAATACCGGAGTCCGGTCTGCCTCATAATTGCTCGGACGATCTGGCCGCCGTATTCTACACTTCCGGAAGCACCGGGGCGGCCAAGGGGGTAATGCTTTCTCATCGGAATCTCCTTTCCAACACAGTGGCTACGATCGAGTATCTCAGGTTGACCTCTGATGATTCGGTGATGGTGATTCTGCCGTTGTACTATATCTATGGCAACTCACTCATGCTGACCCATTTTGCATGCGGCGGCAGGCTTGTTATCGAGAATCGTTTCGCCTATCCCAAAATCGTGCTTCAGAGTATGATGGACCAAAATGTCACAGGCTTTTCCGGGGTCCCTTCGAACTTCATGATCCTGCTGAACAACGGCGGCTTCAGTTCGTCCTCGTTTCCGCATCTCAGATACCTGACTCAGGCCGGGGGCGCCCTGCCCCCGAACATTATCCGTAAGCTGGCGGATGCTTTTCCCGACCGGGAGATTTTCATCATGTACGGTCAAACCGAGGCCTCTCCCCGCATAAGCTATCTTCCTCCCGAACTGTTGAAAAACAACATCGGCTCGGTCGGTGTCCCCCTTACCGACATAGAACTGATGATCTGTGATGACGGCGGGCATCGTGTGCCGGACGGCGAGGTCGGCCAGGTGGTGGTGTCCGGCCCCAATGTGATGATGGGGTACTGGAACCAGCCTGATGAGCAGGCCCGGGTGTTGCGGGACGGTCGATTGTTTACCGGCGATCTGGGGAAAATCGACGAGAACGGCCTGCTGTGGCTGGTGTCACGTCAAAAGGAGATAATCAAAGTCGGCGGTAACCGGGTCAGCACCCGTGAAGTGGAAGAGTGTCTGCTGGCACATCCACAGATTGTGGAAGCGGCTGTGGTCGGGGTGGCGGATGACATTCTCGGCGAGGCTCTCAAAGCGGTGGTGGTAGTAACGCCCGGGCAGGCTCTTGACGAGAAGACGATACGGCAGCATTGTCAGGCGGCTCTCGGTCCCAATAAAGTACCGAAACACGTTGTCTTTATGGAATCCCTGCCGCGCTACCGGTCCGGAAAAATCAACAAACCGGCTCTTACCGCGTAACGTTCAGTTCATTCCCAAAACATCGAGAATAAACGCGTACTCAAAGGCGATTTCTTTCAGGTAATCATACCTCCCCGAGGCTCCGCCGTGCCCGGCACCCATGTTGATTTTCAAAAGCAGCCGGTTGTTGTCTGTTTTGTTTGCGCGTAGTTTGGCCACCCATTTGGTGGGTTCAAAATACTGCACCCGCGTATCGTAAAGTCCTCCGGTGACCAGCATATTCGGATAAGCCTGCGCCCTGACATTGTCGTACGGCGAATATGACAACATGTAGCGGAACGCTTCCTCTTCGTTCGGGTTGCCCCATTCTTCGTATTCGACAACGGTCAGCGGGATACTCGCATCGAGCATCGTGTTCATGACATCCACGAACGGCACATCGGCCACCGCCACCCGGCACAGCTCCGGCGCCATATTGACCACCGCGCCGATCAGCAGCCCGCCCGCGGAACCGCCGGCGATCACCAGTTTGTCGGGCGAAGTGTACTTCTGCGCGACCAGATGTTTCCCGACCGCGATGAAATCGGTGAATGTGTTTTTCTTCTTCATCAGCTTGCCGTCTTCGTACCATTGACGGCCCATCTCGCCGCCGCCGCGAATATGGGCTTTGGCGTAGATGAAACCGCGTTCCAGCAGGCTTAAGCGGTTGGATGAAAACCAAGGTTCGCTGGACGATCCATACGAACCATAGCCGACCAGATACAACGGATTGGTCCCATCCTTCTTAAGGCCCTTACGGTAAACCATTGACACCGGGATTTTCGTGCCGTCTTCGGCGACAGCGTCGGTTCGTTCCATCACATACTCGCTCGGGTCGTACCCGCCAAGCACCTCTTTCTGTTTGAGCAATTCACGGGTTCGCCCTTTCATATCGTACTGAAAGACCGAGAACGGCGTTATCAGGGACTGATAGTTGAACCGCAGAGTGGAGCTGTTGAACTCCGGATTTTCGTCGATACGGCAGGTATAGATAGGTTCATCGAACTGTATTCGATGAGTTTTTTGACTTTTGAAATCATAAATACGCAGCTGACTGAATCCTCCCTCACGTTCGGAAATCGCCATGAAATCCCTGAACATCGAAAGACGGTTGATTTTGATTTTCGGATCGTACGGCATCAGGTCGGTCCAGTTATTCCGCGAAGGATTGTTTTCCGGTGCGGTCACGATTTTGAAATTCTTTGCGTCAAGATTAGTAACGATGAAGAAGCGGTCGTCGTGATGATAAACTTCGTACTCAATATCCGGTGCTCGTTCAGCGAGTATTTTCAGCTTTTCTTCCGGTCGGTCGGCGCGCAGGTATCTTGTCTCGTGACTGGTCTTGCTTCCCAGATCGAGGAAAATGTATTCTTCATCCTTTGATTTGTAGAGGCTCATCCAGAAGGCTTCATCGTTCTCGGTGTAGATCAACTTGTCATCAGAGGTATCCGTCCCCAGCCTGTGGCGTAACAGTCTGAAAGGTCGCCAGGCATCGTCAGGGATAGTATAGAAAAGGGTGCGGTTGTCGGCGGCCCAAACAACATCACCGGATATATTGTTGATGACATCGGGTAACAACCGGCCGGTTTCGAGGTCTTTGATCCGAAGCGTGTACCGCTCATTACCGGCGGTGTCGGTGGCGTAGGCCAGCAGTTTATGATCAGGGCTTATCTCGAAAGTGCCGAGGGACATAAAATCATGCCCTTCGGCCAGAACGTTCAGGTCCAGAAGAATCTCTTCGTCCGCTTCAAGGCTCTCTTCTTTCCGGCAATATATTTTGTATTGCTTGCCTTCTTCGGTACGATCATAGTAAAAATAATCCCCGTGTCGGACCGGCACCGACAAATCTGTTTCTTTGATACGACTTCGCATTTCCTGGAACAACTGCTCCTGAAGCGGCTCGGTATGTTTCATCACACTGGCTGTGTAATCATTTTCCGCCTTGATGTAGGCAAGCACTTCAGGGTCCGAACGTGAATCATCACGCAGCCAGGCATAATTATCCACCATCTCGACTCCGAACATGGTGTCAACTTTCGGAACTACTTTGGCTGCCGGGGCAGGTTTCAACCGATGACCGCATGACAAAGCCATGCAGGATAAACTCAAAAACAGCATAGTTGACTTCCATAAAAATTGATTTCGCATTATTGTTTCCTTTCAGTTAGCCGGAATAATACGGCATGAAACTGATAGATAATAGACTTCAACAAAGGTTGCGTCAAGCCTGAGGGCCCGATAATAAAAAGAGGCGGTACAGACCCATTCTCAGCTTGACACAGCAGGGTTGATGGTTCTACCTTGAATCGGACGAATCAACCGTCGCGTGATAAATATTCCCCGACGGGAAACGTTGATCCACACCGTTAGCCGACAGGTGTGTCTGATGGAATTCGATAAATTATCCCATCTGCTTCTTGACGGACTCGGTCACAGGCTTGAGAATAATCGTGGCCTTGACATTGTGGCCGCGCAACGGGCCGATTTTGCCGGCTGGCTTATCGTGGAGACCTGTCGGGTATTGAACGATGCCGGTATCGTTCCCGAGCTGGACACCCACAAGTTCGATATCGGTTTCGGCGAATGGGCGGTCAATATCCGAACTGTATCTACCGGTTTCTCACATCCCCGGGCGCTTCACATAAAACGCTCCATCACCAGAGGCGTTGAGATGTTGATCAAGGATATTCTCAAGGTTGCCAATCCGGGACGCGCCGTCGGATTCGCCAAAAGAGGCATTCTGTTTGTGGTGTCACCGCTTGAGCACGACAATGATCAATGGCAATCGATACACCTGAAGCAGATCAGCGGCGAACTGACCCGGCTGGAAAGCAGACCTTTCCGGTTCGAGGTCGGGATTCCCGGCGTTCTGTATTTTGGTCTTTGTTCCGCAACGGGGTAGTTTCCCTTCCGTACTGATGACTATCGGGGACACAGGATGAAGATCGGGGCGGCTTTCATGTCCATAGGCATGACATTTACTTCGAATTTAGTCTGGTGAAGATTTAAAGCGGTCAGGAGGATTTTTCAGTAAGCTTCTTCAGTTTCGATTTTATCTTCAGGCCTTCTTCTGAAGCCAGATCGGTATCAAGGGTTGCGCCTATTTTCTGCTTTCCGTCATTTTCAACAATTTTCAGAGTCAGCATTGCGGCTGTTTCCACTTCACTGATATTTATAGTGAAAGTGCCGGTACCCTTCAACTTGGCAAGTAGTTTCGGAACCGTTTCTTTATTGGTCAAGGTGTTGATGATGATGTGGGCGTTGGCGGGAAGCATATCCCCGTGGACAACACGAACCCGCAACCTGCGACCATCAGGCAGTTTTGCCTTGTTCAGTTCTCTTATTCTTTTGGTGATATCGGAGGTACCCAGAATTGCCACAAAAAACGGGTCGCTGTTATCGCCCGATTTCGACTTTGGCCAGCCGATATATTCATCGGAGCCGATGATAATATCCAGCAGATACTCGGTCAGCAGGTTTTCCCCGGCCGATATCGAGAACGGTATGATCAAAGCGAATAAAGTAATGGGAATCAGTCGCAAAATCATAATGGATACCTATTGTCTCTTTTGGACAATAATAATATAGGTATAGGATCGGCCGGCAAGTAACATTTCGTTAGCAGTTTGTCATCTCTGAAAACCGCAGGGGCTGCGCAGAGAACAGAAAGAGAAGCTTGATCTGATTCTCAACCGGAAGTATTATTACTTAAATAATTGAACGTAATTGCCGGTCAGTCGTATTATTATTCCGACCGCTGGTACAAGTTGCTGAGAGCAACAGGGTTATTATTTGCAGAAAGTCGGCAGCCGATGAATTTCAAGCAAGTCATTCAGATATCTGTGTTCGGCCTTCTGGTCCTGTTTTTACCTCTCTCTCAGATATTCGGTCAGGCGACATCCGGGAAATCTGAAGAAATCACAACGGATGATACCAAACCGCGTTTCCGCACTTACCTTGCGATCGACCTGGCTAGGCAGAGCCTGCCGGGTGATTTTGACGGTTACAGTTTCTACAGCGATGGGATAAACCTTTACACCGTCCCCACTCTTGACCCCGGAACCGGTTTCAGGATTTCACTGGGATTCCGCGACAACCGTATCGGTGGTGAAGTATCCTATACTACAACCACTCACAACACCGACTGGCTGGGAATAACCGCCGAAGCGCGCCACAACGAGGTGGGAGCCGACCTGATATATTTTCTTTTCCCGGGTTCGTTTGTGCAGCCTTATGGAAAGATCGGGCTGTTATTGCACTTTCTGGTTCTTCCCGACGGGGCTATCGATCTCGAATCGGACTCTCTGGCAACGTTGCGGGAAATGTACGAAGGGGGAGTCGGATTGCGTATGGGAACGGGGGTCAATATAAAGCTCACCGATTCCTTTGGTCTGCGTGGCGAGGCAGTCTATCGGCTGGGTCGATTTCGCACTTTAGCCGGTCGCAAAATCAATACTTTATCGGCCACCAATTTCATTTTCTCCGCCGGACTGGTTTATACGTTCAAAAGGTAGTTAACCACGGATATTGGTATAATTCCTTTTATATTTCATGATATGCCGATACTTTATGCTGATACTTTTCCGGCGTCCAGTCCAATTTTGTGTCATGCTGAACTTGATTCAGCATCCGGAAAAACAAATGTCAAGGGATTCCGGGTCAAGCCCGGAAAAACGCTCAGCGGAAAAGTCCTGACAGTTTTCGTACTTAACGAACATCCCCATCCACTACTTGTTGGGGCACGGGGCGTACACCGCACACAACCCGTAACTATTGGGGGGAAGTTCAAAACATAGAATCCCCTTGCTAAAGATCGGCTGATTCTTTATCCTACAAGTCCATGTACGAATGTTTGAGACCTTTGAAAGGGTCGCAATTGTATCAAAAGACAGCGACCAGAGACGAAAGCTCGCCATTGTGCGGCCAACGCAGACAACTTTGAACCGAGCTTTTGTGTATTCCCCGGCGATTTGAGATTGTGAGGGAGGGCCTGCAATAGATCAGGCCGAAAAAGAGTAGTAACATAGAATTGTCCCGATTCCGCTCAGGATATGGCCGGGATACGGATGAATCGGGCAGAACAGCGGTGTAAGGAATATGACAAACAGAGTTCGTTGGGTTGTGGGAGGATTGACATTGGCAGCGGTGGTACTGGGAGGACTGGTAGGCTATATGCGGCCGGAATGGATCGGGTCACTTGGTTTTATAGGTACTCTTTTCGTCAACAGCCTGCGGCTTATAGCGGTGCCGCTGGTTATCGCGGGGGTTGTTGCAGGAATAGCGTCAATAGGGCAGATGCGCCGAGCCGGTGCGACGATTGGTTACAGCCTGGTTTATTTTATCGGTACAACTATTATCGCCATGCTGGTAGGCATACTGTTAGTCTATGCGGTCAACCCCGGTGTCGGGGTTGACCAGTCGGCTGGTTTTGTACCGGCGCAAGTCTCGCGTATAAGTAATATCAGCGCCGGAGATGTTTTAACCAGATTGATCCCGGACAGTCAGGTGGGCGCGATTTTAAGCGGTAATTATTTTGGAATAATCCTTTTCGGGATAGTTTTTGGTCTGGCCGTGACAGGTCTGGGCCGCCAACAGAGGCTGATGATAGATTTAGCCCGCGCCATCCGGGACAGCCTGTTCAAGCTGGTGCCGTACCTTCTTTTCGCGGCGCCGATCGGACTGTTTTTTCTGGTTGGTCAGTCGGTGGCAGAAGCTGATATCAACAACTCAGCCGCTTTTACCCAGCTCCGTAATTATCTGGTTGTGGTCCTGGGAACAATGGCTGTTCATGGAGTGATTATTCTCCCCCTGATACTTAAATTTCTCGGCAAACGATCTCCGATGCAATATGCCGGCTCACTTTTCCCCGCTTTCGGCACAGCTATCGGTACCGGTTCGTCGCTCACCACGATCCCGGTCACCTACGAATGCGTTACCAAAAACGCTCGTGTAGACAGCCGTGCTTCAGCTATAACCGTACCCCTGGGAGCGACGATGAACCTGGACGGCAGCGCCATCACCGGTGTGGTAGTGGCGATGTTTGTTTCACAGGCGTTTGGCGTTGATTTATCGGTACTTCAAATCCTGATGATAGCCGTGATGACTCTTCTGGTGTCGATCGGCACCAGCGGCCTGCCGGGATCGTCGCTATTGAGTGCCGCTCTGGTGTTTAGTGTTGTGGGGGTGCCGACCGAGGCCTACGCGGGACTGGGTCTGGTAATAGCGGCTGACTGGCTGGTGAACCGGGGACGAGCCGTGATCAATGTCTGGAGTGACGCCGTCGGCGCTACCGTGGTGGAACAGTATCTGAATCAGGGTAAAAAGGCAGCCCGAAGTTCCACGCGTCAGGCTCGCCCGGCCCAAAGAGATCGTCGTCCTGATCGTCAGAGGAGTCAGGTTTCAGACCGTGATAATCGCAAAGGGGGGAAACGTGGCCGCCATCGTGATGATGACCGTCGCAACGATCGTGACAAACGGCGTGAACGAGATCGTCGTGACAACTTCGATCAGCTTCGCGATCAACCATCGGAACACCGACACAGGCCGGATCGGAGTTCCCCTTTTGCCCTGCAACCGAATGGCCGCCCGGAGTTCAGTCATGAAAACCCGGAGTTGACGGCTGTAAACGGCGGTTCCAATAGCGTGCGAGACAATACCGCGGCACCGTCCGTAAACGGACCGCACCAGCAGGGACGAAACGATCGTCATGCGCGAAGGTACGACCGTAAACGCCAGAGACAGGATCGTCCGCGATCCGGAAGCCCCGATCGTTCGAGATCGGATTCCGCAACTCATCATCGGAACAGTCGCAGGGATCGGGATAATCGCAATCGGAACAACCGCGATGACAGACACAACCACAAAGAACGTAAACAGAAAGCGGTTGATATTGCACTCGAGGTTGAAAAAACAGTGCCACAGACATCGGCGGAACTCGGACCGGAAACAATAGAGCGGGAACGTGAACGGGTCAGCGCCCAGTTGGCCGCGCTTCGACTCAATGAAAACAGGGTGAAGCAGAATTCCGAACAAAAGGAGGATGTTTCAGCCATTACCAACGAGCCGATACAGCCTGAATCTGTCGAAGAATCTTTCCCGCAGATCGACTATATGTCAGATGAAAACCATAAAGAACAGGATCATAAGCAGACAGTGAGCGAACCTGAGGCCGCGACGGCAGTCGCCGAGCCGGTGGAAGGTGGCGACGATGAATCAAATGATGCAGCCATATCTTATGGCCGTCGCAAAACTCGTAAGGGTGAGAAATTCATAAAGGCTCGAACCGAAGAGAAGACTGAAACGGAGAAGTCCGACCACCCGGATCCCGGTATGTATTCAGTGGAAAAGCAGACGTTCGGACGGAGCAAGAAACCGCGGGTACGATAAGCTATGAGCGAGCCGCCGGCTTTTCATTATGTCTGCCGTCCTGAAGAAGCGGCTGA
>JAJRTA010000034.1 GCA_024278515.1 Candidatus Zixiibacteriota bacterium | reverse complement strand
GGCATGGTGATCGGCGGCGCCGCGGTGTTTCTGGCCGAGGTACTTGACAACTCTTTCAAACAGGTTGACGACGTTGAAGAACTGCTGGGATTGCCGGTGCTGGCCACTATCCCCAAAATAGACAAACTTCCCCGTACACGGTAAAGCTTATGGAAACCTATCGGCTTAAGAGCAAGCTAAAAGAGAACAGTAAGGAATATATTATCCAGACCGCGAACGATACCGAGCCCGGCCTCGTTTCTTCGACGGTCTTTGTGAACGGTAAGCCGACCGAGACGGTGCAAAGTCTGCATCCGTCCGAGGTCAGCTCGGAGGAAATCCTCGCTCTGGTAAAACTGAAACATGCCGAGATGAAAAAAGAGATCGAGACCCTTCTGAAGGCATATCATGATATCAGGAATGAGGGCGATCCGCAGAAGGTGCATCATCTTGGGATGGCTTTTTTCTGCAAACAGCTCTATGATGAAGCCTGCGAGTTGTTTGAAAAAGCAGTCCGGATTGATCCGGAACTTCATCAAACTCATAATCAGCTCGGCCTGACATATCTTGCCCTGTCGCGTTGGCCTGACGCAGTGCGGGCCACATCGACCGCGGTCAAGGCTCGCCCCGGGTTCGCCGACTATCGAAACAATCTCGGTGTTGCCTTGCTCAATGTCTGTTCCTATAAACGGGCCGTGATCGAACTTGAAGAAGCAATCCGCATCAACCTGTATTATGCCGATGCTTATTTCAACCTTGGACTGGCTCTTATCAGGAATGCTCTGGGTGGAAATGATACCAGTCTGTTTGAAAATGTGTTGAGCCGGTCGACCGATTACTTCAAACGTGCCGCCTTGATTCAGCCTGAGTACGACACCGACAAATTCAAAAGCGGGCTTAAGGCTATCGCCAAATCGGATCTTCCTGAGGCCAACACCCTGTTGTCATCGGTGCAGAAATCACGAAAAGAACGTCTCCTGAGAGATTACTCTACGTTCTACATGCGCTTCGTGTTATACCCGGAATGGGTATCCGAGGAAGCTATCCGGGAACGTATCACTTTTCTGAAGGCGGAGCTCGACAAGAATCCGTCCTATGTCGATCTGTACTCCGAACTGGGCCGCTGTTACTTTGAACAGTCCCGCTTATCGTGGCAAAAGGGACTGGAACAGTATCGCCGGGTGGTGGAGATGAACCCGGCCCTGGCCGCTGAGGCGAGGGATCTTGATGACTCCCGAACGGTTTACGAAGCGATCAGCAGGCTGGTCGGTCGCATAATGAAGAGGTCATAATCCGGTGAGACCAAAACGGCTTTCAGTGATCGATAATTTCAGGCTCGATGCTCCTTTTGCGACGGAGTTTCGACGGTTGCTTCATAAACTGCAGCAAAATAAAAGTGAAACCGAATTGAAATCGGTTATGATTACGTCGGCTATGCTTTCCGAAGGGAAATCAACAGTGTGCGCTTACCTGGGCATTACGGCGGCGGTTCATAAGGGGATTAAGACGCTTATCATCGACTGTGATCTCAGACGTCCTACTATGCACAAGCTGTTCGTACTCGGCCGCAAACACGGAATGACGGAGATCCTGCGTGAGGGATTTTCGCCGCGTGACGCCGTTAAAAAGACCAGCGTCGACAAGCTGGATGTTATCACCTGCGGCGAATACTACCAGGAGCCGACCGAGCTGTTCGATGTCGAGGCTATCGGTACGCTGGTTGACGACATGAAGTTCTATTACGATCTGATCCTGGTTGATGCCGCTCCGGCACTGCCGGTTTCAGATCCGATGCTGCTGGCTCCTAAAATGGACGGTACGCTTCTGGTGGTCAAAGCCGGAGCCACTCAGAAAGAAATCGCCCTGCGGGCGCTCGATATTATCGATCCGTTGCGACAAAAGGTGCTGGGAGTAGTACTGAACAACATGGATAATGCTCTTCCATACTATCACGATTACCGTTATTACGGCTATGAATACCGGACCAAATCGACTCAGCAGAAGATCGCCGAGCGCGCCCGGGACCGACGACGTGGACGCGGGAAAAACGACAAATCCGGTTCCCGCACGGATCCGACTCGTTCACACCAGCAATAACTGAGGTGACGGTATGCCCCCCCATCTCAACCTGTTGACCGTAGATCTCGAAGAGTGGTTTGTCGTTGAGGCGTTGTCCGACAAACATGGCCGCGCTGAATGGGAGAACCTGCCGTCGACTGTCGAAAAAAATACTTATCGCCTTCTCGACCTGTTTCAGCGTTATGATGTGCGAGCAACTTTTTTTGTTCTGGGCTACTGTGCCGAGCGTTATCCCGGACTCATAAAAGACATCTCTGAGGCCGGTCACGAAGTCGGTTGTCACAGTTTCCTTCATCGCCGGGTGGATACGCTTGACCCGGAGGAGTTCCGCCTTGACACCCGGCGCGCCATGAATGCTATTCTGAAAGCCTGCGGAGTACGACCTCTCGGTTACCGCGCGCCCAGTTGGTCGATCAATGAATCATCGGGCTGGGCGCTTGATATTCTGGCTGATCTGGGCTTCGAGTATGACAGTTCGATCTTCCCCATAAAACATGATTTGTACGGAATGCCCAAAGGACCTCGTGAAATGTTCCGAATGAAATTTGATTCGGGTCGTTTCCTGTATGAAATCCCCGCTTCAACGTATCGGCTGGCGTTTTGGAATCTTCCGATAGCGGGAGGCGGTTATTTGCGTCACTGCCCCTACTGGTATTCCAGTCGTATTATCAAAAGGCTCAACCGGACCGGACGCCCGGCCGTGGTGTATATTCATCCATGGGAGATCGATCCCGATCCGCCTCAGGTCGAGGGATTGTCTCGTATGCAAAAACTGCGGACTTACGGCTCAACGGCTATTTTGCAGACTAAATTGCAGAGGTTATTGACGGATTTTACATTCACGACCATCATTGATTACATCCGAGCGCAGCGACAACAGCAAATCGGTTTTCGTTGAGCTTCAGGGACTCTGTTGTATCCAACTTTTTGTATTATTTCCTTGACTATCAACGTATAAGAGTAAAACTTATTGTCGGTTGGACCGTTGTTTTATTCAGGAGGTAGTCCTTTGAGAAAGTTTGTCATTATCGCCCTGTTAATCGCGATTGCTGTCCCCTCAGGCTTCGCGCGCCGAAAAAAACCAAAAGCAGGAAAACTGGAGAACAACACCTATACTGATGTCGGGTATGGGTTTAAGATCACGCTTCCGGAAGGCTGGAAAGTGAAAGTAGGCTACGCCAAAGATCATTTCCGGTTGTCTCTGGTTCAAAAGAAGTATGAGATTCCTCCTGATTATCTCAATACCCCAGATTATACGCAGGTTCCAAAGATAATAGTCTGGGCTGATACGACTACCATGGGAGCAACGGCGTTCGTGGATTCACTGGTGAGTCCTACATTCAAGTCGGAACAAAAGAAGAATATCTACAAAGAGTTTGAGTTATTGAATGAAGCCCTGGTCAGTTCCAGAACCTATCGAGATCCGCTGGTGCAGAAAAAACGACGGATGATTGAAGTGGACGGATCCAGGGGAGTGCTATGGGCCGGTCGGGCGACTTATTTGAAAGAAGTCGCTCTTTCGGCGTCGGCAACCGGCGGCGGTAAGCGAGTACGTGGCGCTTACGGTGGCAATGTCATTGCTCTTAAGAAAGATAACAGGATAGTTGTGTTCCACATGATGTGTGAATGGAACTATTTCGACGATATCGAAGAGATTTTGATAAATATGGTCAAAGGTCTGACCTGGACCGATACCGGTCAGGAAGGCAAGAAGGATAAAGGCTGAAAAATCGGTTCCGGCTTTGTCGCGGACCCAAACAGTGAACAGCGTCGCAACTAACCTGCGACGTTTCGCGGTCGATTTTATAGTGACCGCAATGGAGGTCCCATGTGGGCTTTTCGGGCGATACTGATAATTGCGCTGATCCTGGTTGTTGTAGCTTTTGCTTACTATAATATTGATTCGCCAACGGTTGATGTAAACCTGATCTGGGTGAAATATGTCGAAGTGCCGTTGATTACTGTTGTCTTCTGGTCTTTTGTGCCGGGCGTATTGGTATCGCTGTTTGTTTTCATGTCGATTTTTGTAAAGCAATCCATACAACTGCGAGCTGCCAGACGACGGATCAAAGCATTGGAAGGTGAGGTGACGGCGTTACGCAACCGGCCCATTGAAGAATCGGCCTCGTTGCTGGATGGGTCGGGCTCAAAAGAAAGTGAGACGCCTATGTTCAGGGATGATAAGTAGGCGGGAACGAGATTATGCTGGAATATGTCCTTGTCTTCGCTATCCTGCTGGTTGCCTCGGCGGTTCTTTATATTCTTTACGAAAGATTTGTCCGTCCCTCGGAACCGAGTGTCGCTGTCTTGTATGTCGAGGCTTTGCAGGACTTGCTCGATGGTCACACTGAAACCGCGTTTACCAAACTTCGCCAGGTAGTGGCTGATGATTCTTCGAATATCGAGGCTTACCTGAGACTGGGACAGATTCTCCGGGAACATAAACGGCCCGATCGCGCGTTGCAGGTGCACAAAGATCTCACCCTGCGTACCGATCTGACTGTAGAGCACAAACAGGCCATCCTCAAACAGCTTGCCGAAGATTATGCCGACCTTGACGACAAAGATATGGCCGAAGCGGCCCTCAGGGAACTGGCTGCACTCAAACCTGACGACCGCTGGGCATACGACCAACTGTTAAGGATACAAACAGCACAGCACCGGTGGTCAGATGCTCACGACACAGCCACGCGGCTATTGAAAATCGAAGGCAGCAAGTCGAAGAAGACGCTGGCCCGCTTCAAGTTCGAACAGGGAAGGCAACTGTGCCAGAAGAAAGAATACCACAAGGCTCGCATCGTATTCAAAGAAGCGATTGGTTTGGATTCGACGCACTCGGCGGCCTATCTGGCTATCGGTGATTCTTATTTTGAGGAAGGCCGTCTCGAAGACGCCGTCAATTTCTGGGAAAAACTTATCGAAGCGGTGCCGTCGCAGGGGCACCAGGTGATTGAACGTCTCAAGAAAGCTCTTTTCGAACTCGGCCGGTTCGGGGATATCGCTCAGATATGCGAGAATATTTTGAAACACTCGCCGAAAGACCTCCGAGCCCGGTTGTCGCTGGCCGAATTCCATGAAAAGAAAGGGGATATTGAAACCGCCGAAGAGCTTCTGCTACAGATTGTCGATGACGAACCGGATAATCTCGAAGCGATCCTCGAGGTAGTACGTATCTACGCCGACCGGGGAGATGCGCGCAAAGTGGCGGATTTCCTCAAACGAATTCATTCACGGAAAGAGAAACTTCGCAGGATTAACCAACAATCATCTTCGGACAAAATCCCGGCCTCCACCGGTTCCGGATAAACCCGATACCCCGGGCTTCAGCGAATGCAACAGTTTCTTAATGTATGTGCGGCTCTGCTGGCTTTGTCGGTTACCAGCGACGGTTCCGATCTTTATCAGCTTATCCTTGAGGGTAATATCGAGCAGGCGGCCGACTCGTTGTCGAGTGTCTCTACGGCTTCCACTCGTGATGGAAACCTGCTCTTTTACGCCGGAATGCTGGAAACCGACGGTGCAAGAGCGGCTCGTTTTATGCAGGCGGCTTTGCAGGCCTCGGTTTCGCCGCTCCACCGGGAGCAGATATATCTCCGCCTGGCGCAGTACCATCTGCTTAATCGCCATCTCGACAGTCTGGGCGATATCATTACTGAATACCTTACTCGTTGGGAGACTGGTCGGTATCGTGATGAAATGCTTCGGTATTCAATTCTAATTGATGATCTGAAAGAGAACCGTGAATCAGCGTTGCGTCAGATTGATCGTTATGGGCTGGAATATACAACCGGGGATGCGGCGCAATGGGGACGGATAGACAAGGCAAGGATACTTTTGCAGGCGGGGAAAAAGATCGGAGCCGCGAAAGTTCTGAAAGGGCTGTCACGTCAGAAAGACGGAGCAGGTGTGCCGGCGGCGTTGTACCTGCTGACGCTGGGAGCGATTGCCGATGGTCGTACCGATGATGCCGTGTTCCATTACAGTATCCTGCGGGAAAGTTTTCCCTCTTCAATCGGATGTGACGCCCTCCTGGACCGTATGAGCAAGGTCTCGACCAG
This sequence comes from Candidatus Zixiibacteriota bacterium, assembly GCA_024278515.1. GTDB lineage: Bacteria > Zixibacteria > MSB-5A5 > GN15 > FEB-12 > JAJRTA01. The sequence goes on along the minus strand of JAJRTA010000034.1, from coordinate 3,253 downwards.
CGATGAGGTTACCCGGGAGGCCGATAAGGTTACCGGTACTTTTTATTCGGTGCGTCTCGGGGTGTTTTCGGTTAAGGGGAACGCCGACCGTATGGCCGCCGATTTCAGCCATTACGGCAAGAAGGTTGAGAAACTAAGAAAAGTCATTTCTGATAAGTCATACCATGTTGTTTACATCGGCCGCTTCCGGGATTATGAATCGGCCTCGAAGTTCAAAGAAAAACTCCAGGCGGAGCACAACCAGGTCTTTCAAGTTGTAGCCCGATGAGCAAAACGACCACCGGCAATTCTCGTACGCCCTTGATGCGTCAGTATTACGCCGTAAAAGAACAGCACCCGGATAAAATACTCTTTTTCCGCATGGGGGATTTCTATGAGATGTTCGGTGATGATGCTGTCCTGGCCGCACCCGTGCTGGGAATTGCTCTGACTTCCAGATCACACGGAGATACCGAGCGCATCCCTCTGGCCGGTGTCCCCTACCACTCGGCCGATAAATACCTGGCCAAACTACTTGCCGCCGGACATAAAGTTGTCGTTGTGGAACAGGTCGAGGACCCCAGGGAGGCTAAAGGTATAGTCAAACGGGAAGTTGTCGAAATCCTGACCCCCGGCACTGCGACTGTCGATGCACCGGAAGAAACATACCGTCCGCTTTGTCTGGCGGCAATCTGTCCCGACGGGAAAAAAACTATGGGACTGGCCGCTCTGGATATGACTACCGGATCGTTTGTAGTCGATGAAGGTCCGGTCGACGAAATCATTGAACGTCTGAAGGTGCTGGAACCGGCCGAACTTCTCTGCCCCGATGACCGTACGGCTGATGAGTTCGCTTCGATGCTTGGTTGGGTCCCCGATAATCGTCGGATTACTTTATTCGGCGAATGGAACTTCGACAGCGCCACCGCCGAACGTGAACTCAATCAGCATTTCGGGACCTCTACCCTGGCCGGATTTGGTGTTGAAAAAGGTAAAGCCGTGGGGGCGGCCGGAGCGGTCTATCGTTACCTGAAAGAAAACCACCGTGACCGCCTGACCCATATTACCAGACTTACCCGTTTCGACTCGTCCGAAGTGATGCACCTCGATTTCTCGAGCGTGCGCAACCTCGAGCTTGTCCGTTCGATTGCCACCGGTAGTGAAGACCTTTCGTTGTTCTCGGTCATCAATCATACCCAGACCGCGCCGGGAGCACGTCGCCTGCGAAACAGCCTGCTTCGACCGTTCAAGACCAGGGCGGCCATTGAACGCCGTCTGACCGGAGTCAATGAACTGGTTCGCAATCGCGATCTTGCTGATGCCATTCGTGCCGAGACGAAATCACTCCCCGATCTGGAGCGGCTGGCCGGACGCCTCGGTATCGGTAAGCTGAACCCGCGCCAGGCCTGCTCGTTGAAAGATGGTCTCGCCACAGCACGACGACTCGTCGACATATTATCTGCCGCTGTCAGTCCGTTGCTTACCCGGATTGCCGGTAGTATGCCGGACAACAGTGAGATTATCAGCATGCTGGATGACGCTCTCGCCGATGACCCGCCGCTGACTTCCAACAAGGGGGGGATATTTAAGCGCGGCTACTCACGGGAACTGGATGAACTCAACGACTCCATTCATGATGCGCGTGTGTATATCGCATCACTTCAGGAGACGGAACGCAAACGTACCGGCATACCGAGCCTCAAGGTCGGATTCAATAAAGTCTTCGGCTACTATCTTGAGATCACCAAAGCCCACCAGGATGCAGTGCCCGAACACTATATCCGTAAACAGACTCTCGTCAATGCCGAGCGGTATATTACTCCTGAGCTCAAAGAAAAAGAGGAGATGATCCTCGGCGCCGAGGAGAAGATATTCCGTCTTGAGGAAAAACTGTATAATGACCTGGTGGCGCGACTCGATGAAAAGATAGCCGACATCCTCAATACGGCTCATCTGCTGGCGGAGCTCGACCTGGTATCGTCATTGGCCGAACTGGCCGTTCAACAAAACTACTGTCGCCCGGAGATATTCGAGGATGGCCGTCTTGTGATCAGCGAAGGACGGCACCCGGTGATTGAAAAAGTTCTTGCGACCGGTGCATTCGTGGCTAACGATGTGACGCTCAGGGCCGACGATGATCGTATCCACATACTCACCGGCCCCAATATGTCGGGGAAGTCCACCTATCTTCGTCAGATCGGTCTTATCGTTATCATGGCCCAGATCGGCTCCTTCGTACCGGCGGCCAAAGCAGAGATCGGGCTGGTCGACAGAGTGTTCACACGAGTCGGAGCTCTTGACAATCTCGCCGCCGGACAGTCGACTTTTCTTGTTGAAATGGTCGAAACGGCAAACATTATGCATAACGCCACCGAACGTTCACTGATTCTCCTCGATGAAGTCGGCCGGGGAACATCTACCTTTGACGGTTTATCCGTCGCCTGGGCTGTGGTTGAATACATCAACGAGAAGATCGGGGCGCGTACGATTTTCGCCACGCATTATCACGAACTCACGTCGATGGCCGCTATCTATCCGACCGTAAGCAACTTTCAGGTAGCGGTGCGCAAGTGGGAGGATCGGGTGATTTTTCTTCACCAGATCATACCGGGCGGGTGTGATGATTCCTACGGCATCGAAGTGGCCAAATTAGCCGGTCTGCCGAAACCGTCCATCACTCGCGCCCGTCAGGTGCTTCGTTTGCTGGAGTCGGGTAAATTCAATCAGAGTGAACTGGGGGCCGTATTGTATAAGGAAAAAGTTCAGCCGACGCTGTTCGATCCACAGCCGTCGAAGGTCGAGAAGATGCTTGAAGAAATCGACCCGGATCACGTAACTCCTATGGAAGCGCTGGAGATCCTGCGCCGTCTTAAAGAGGCTGCCCAGTGACCACCGATTCGACCGACAACAAAACACGCTGGATTCGTCCTTTGCCGGAGCGGGTAGTCAACAAAATTGCCGCCGGGGAGGTGATAGAACGTCCGGCCGCCGTTGTAAAGGAACTGGTTGAGAACTCCCTTGATGCCGGCGCCGATCGCATTGATATCGTTATCGAAAAATCCGGCGTCAAACTTATCCGTGTCGTCGACAACGGCTGCGGTATTCCCGAAGAACAGATACAGGTAGCCTTCGGTCGTCACGCCACCTCCAAGATTTCCGGATTCGATGATCTTGAGTCGCTAAGTTCCTACGGCTTTCGCGGCGAGGCCCTCCCGTCGGTTGCTTCGGTTTCGCGTCTTCGGATGGTTTCACGTCCGGCCACGCAAAAAAGCGG
>JAJRTA010000033.1 GCA_024278515.1 Candidatus Zixiibacteriota bacterium | reverse complement strand
GACTACTTTTTCGGCTCCAGCCTGCGCGGTGAAGCGCGGTTTCGATTGAGAAAACTGTACAACATTTCGAATGACCAGAATCTTCCCCCCCGAGATTTGCAGGCACAGTTCACCGAGCTTTACCTTGCCCTGAAACGCCCGGGCGGCATCCCCGCAACTGTGGCGATAGGCCGTCAGGATTTCGATGAAGAGCGGGAATGGCTTTTTGATGAGTACCTCGATGCGGTCCGTTTGTACTACTATGGCGTTAAGCCTTTTATGGCGGAGTTTGCCGTCATACATGCCGTTGTGCCGATGAAAGATAAATCGAAGACCTGGACCGATCTGTTCGGGCGCTTGCACTACTTTATCGACAAAGATAACCACCTGGAAGCATATTTTCTCAGACGGAAGGATACCGACAAGCGTAACCGTGAACCGATCTGGTACGGCGCAAGATATATGGGAGAAATTGCAAAAATGATTACTCCCTGGATCGATCTCGCCGTGATGAAGGGTGAGGATAAAGGGGAAAAACTCGATGCCTGGGCCTACGACTACGGTGCGACTATCAAGCTCGATGATGCGGGATTTTTAAGACCCTCCTTCTCTTTTTCGTATGCCCGTTCATCCGGTGACAAAGTCCGCAATGACGGTGTTGACAATATGTTTCGTCAGACCGGGTACCAGGACAATGTCGACCGCCTCGGCGGGCGCACATCGGTTCACTATTACGGTGAAGTCCTTGATCCCGAATTCGCCAATATAAGGGTAACTACATTAGGCGCCGCGGTAGAACCGATCAAGGGAGGCTCGATCGAAGTATTGTATCATTCTCTGGAACAGGACTATCCCGATATTAAAGTCAAGGGAATCGAACTGGTGCAGCCTGCTTTGCGTACCAACGGTTTTTATACCAACATCGGAACCGAGTGGGATGTATATATTGCAAGCCCCAAGCTGTATGATCGGATTCGGCCGGTTCTGATACTGGGCTTTTTCTCGCCGGGTGATGCCTTTGAGGGGATTGTCGTTCCCGATGAGATTGATAATGCCTTTTTGGGTAAGCTGAAACTTACCGTAGATATTTGACGACAGCAACTTTGTACTTACTTGTGACGGCGAACAATGAAAATAATAATTAAATGGACCATACTAATCCTGTTCATGGCTCTGATACGACCGTCGACAGCCTCCGCGTTGTCGTGTCTTTCCGGATATGTTCGTGACGCCAACGGCACCCCGGTGGCCAATGTCGATCTGGATTTTATTGACGCCAATGGTGTCAAACTTGTAACGCCCGGCGATAATACCGATAATACCGGCTGGTACAATGTCTGTATTCTCAATTCTGGATTCTATCGCGTTACTTTTGCGCCTCCGGTAGGTACTAACCTGATGGGTCGTCAATATCTGAATTTCGACCTGACTACCAGTAAAGTTCTCGATGTCACTCTTGATTTTGGCGTTGTGATCTCCGGTCAGGTTACCGACTCTCTTGGCTCTCCGGTTTCAACTGTGAATATAAACGTTGATTCGGTCGGCGGTGGTCGTCTTTTCACGCCTAACGACAAAACCGATCCCGTAACAGGGAACTATTGGATAGTCACTCCCCCGGGTGATTACCGTATCCGGTATGCTCCTCCGACCGGTGACCGTCACCGTGGTATGCAACTGGACTTTGTGCAAATATCCAGCGACACGGTCATAAACATTATGTTGAGTGAAGGCCTGTTTCTTACCGGTCGTGTTACCGACCGGTTCGGAGTCGGGCAGGCTTTAGTTCATATCGATCTGCGCGACAACATTACCGGATCAAAAATCTATGTCGCCAACAACAAAACGGACACAAACGGGGATTACATCCTCACCGTCCCGGCCGACACGGTGGAGTTGCGCTATTCGCCTCCATACGGTGCCCATCTGGTAGGTCTTCAACAGCGCAACTTTGCTATTACCGGTGATCTTATCAATGATGTTCAGCTTGCCGACGGATTTGCTGTTACCGTTCATACCAGGGATTCCTCGGGTGGTCCGGTTCCCGATGCCGATATTGATTTCAAAACTGCCTCGACCGGGGCTAAACTGTTTACTCCCTACGACCGGATAAATCCTGCCGGCAGCACGGTTGTCGTGGTTCCGGCAGGGGATTACACCGTACAACTGGACCCGCCTCCGGCCAGTTCTTTTGATCAGGTGATTCTGTCCGGCATATCAATTTCTGCCGACACGACCCTCACTGTGTTCATGCCAGAAGTAGTTCGTGTCGGGCTTTCCGGGGCGGTCAAAACAGCCGGCGGTGTCGGTATTGCCGATGTTAAAGTCGATCTGCGTGATACTCTGTTCGGCGGTAAAGCGTATGTTGTGAACAACCTGACGGACAGCATCGGAATTTTCGGGTTTCAGGTACCGGTCGGAACCTGGGATATCTTATTTGCGCCGGTTCGGGGAAGCCGCTATGTCGCCGGTATCATGAGATCTGTCAATATCAGTGTTTTGACTGTTCTTGGTGATGTGGTTCTTGATGAAGGTATTTTTCTCAACGCTCATGTTGTTGATGAGTTTAATACGCCGCTGGTCGGAGTTGATCTGGATATCGAGTTTGAAAGCAGCCTT
>JAJRTA010000032.1 GCA_024278515.1 Candidatus Zixiibacteriota bacterium | reverse complement strand
AGGCAACCGGTGATTTCGACAGTGTGGTCGGATACCTGGCCGCGGCAATCACGGCGGCTTCGCCTGTGGTGCGGGACCGTACGATGATGGGAACCCCGGCGGCCCGTTCTGAAAGTCTGGAAGTGCCGCTTGAATATCGGGACCGGTTGCATCAGATCGCACGCGATGCTATAATTTCGAGGTTGCAGAACAAATCCTACCGCCCGCCGTTGATTGAAGCGCTCGACAAAAAACGCGGACTGTTCGTAACGTTGAATATAGATGACCGCCTGCGCGGTTGTATCGGCATGATCAAATCGCAGTTGCCGTTGTACGAGGCGGTGGCCGAGATGGCCCAGGCGGCCGCCTTTGAGGATCCAAGATTCCCGCCGCTAACGCAGGAAGAAGCCGAACGGATTGAGACGGAGATTTCAGTGTTGTCACCGCTTGAGCGGGTGCATGATATCGACGACATCAAAGTAGGCCGTGACGGTTTGATGATCAAGCTGGAAACCCACTCCGGCCTGCTTCTGCCGCAGGTGGCTGTTGAACATGGGTGGGATACGGTACATTTTCTGGAACAGACCTGTCTGAAAGCCGGTCTGCCACGTAACAGCTATAAAGACCGTCTGGCTGAAATCTATAAGTTCTCGGCGGAAGTGTTCTGAGAGCTTTTTGAAAAAGTCTCTTTACCCTGTGGCAGTGGAAAGTCGGAATCCGCAAGGAGTTCCAGCCTACGCCTGACGGCGGCCTGTTAAGGACCCGACACAACATTAACAAAGTTTGTTAACACCCTGCTAAGTTCTTTTCCCTTTCGGTTGCCGGTATAGTGTAGAGCCGGGATAATTCAACCCCGTGTTTCCGAGACGTTCTCGTTAGCTTCCGGGTTAGCGGCAGGCTTATCCGACTGGTCGTAATGATACTCCACCGCCGCTTTGACAAAATCGCGGAACAACGGATGCGGACGGGTCGGTCGTGATTTCAGCTCCGGGTGAAACTGAACCCCGACAAACCAGCGGTGATCCGGTATCTCGGCGATTTCCACCAGACGGCCATCGGGCGACAAACCACTAAGCACCAGGCCGGCTTCGGTCAGCATATCACGATAGGCGTTGTTGACTTCGTACCGATGCCGATGCCGTTCGGATATCTCTTCAACACCGTATGCTTCGGCGGCGCGTGAGCCTTTTTTCAGGACACAGGGGTAAGCCCCCAGGCGCATCGTACCGCCGAGTTCGGTGACACCTTCCTGATCAGCCATCAGATGAATAACCGGATGTTTCAGGTCGCGGTAAAACTCGTAACTGTGCGCGTCTTTCAATCCGCAAACATTGCGGGCAAACTCGATTACCGCGCACTGCATTCCGAGACAAATACCCAGGAACGGAATATTCCGTTCGCGCACGTATCGAATCGCCTCGATTTTTCCTTCGACTCCGCGTTCGCCGAATCCGCCCGGAATCAACAATCCGTCGATATCGTGCAGGAGTTTGTCGGCCCCTTTCTTCTTGATGTCCTCAGACGAGGCCCAGATCAGATCGACTTCGGCTTCACTGTGAACTCCGGCGTGCACGAATGACTCGATTATCGATTTGTAGGCGTCTTTCAGGTTCACGTATTTTCCGCATATACCTATTTTGACCCGGTGACGCGGGGTGTGAATCCTTTCCAGCATACTCTTCCAGTCGTCCAGTTCCGGCTCAGCGGTTTCCCATCCAAACAGTTCGCATATTATTTCATCGATCTTCTGATCATGCAGATTCAGCGGAACATCGTAGATCGTCGCCACATCCTCAGCCGAGATAACCGACCGGGTGGGAACCGAACAGAACAGGCTGATCTTTTGCCGTAATGATTCGGAAAGCGGCCGGGCCGAACGGCAAAGCAACATATTCGGCTGAATACCGATGGCCCGTAGTTCACGTACCGAGTGCTGGGTCGGTTTGGTCTTGAATTCGCCCGCCGTATCGATGTAAGGTACCAGCGTTACATGGATAAACATGGTATTGGATGGGCCTTCTTCCTGTCCCATCTGACGAATCGCCTCCAGAAACGGCAGCGATTCGATATCACCGACCGTGCCGCCGATTTCAGCGATCACGACATCGCATGGCTCCCCCTGAGCGTCACGTTCGAGTTTCTTGATCCGCTTTTTGATTTCCTCGGTAACATGCGGAATGACCTGAACAGTCGCACCCAGATAATCGCCGCGCCGTTCGCGGGTGATGATGGTATGATAGACCTGGCCGGTGGTGACATTGTTCTGCTGGGCCAGCGGCTGATCCAGAAACCGTTCGTAATGACCCAAATCCAGGTCGGTTTCGGCGCCGTCATCGAGCACGAATACTTCACCATGCTGGAAGGGATTCATCGTGCCGGGGTCGACATTCAGGTAGGGGTCGAGTTTGCAGTTACGCACCTTGAGACCGCGCCGTTGTAATAAAAGCCCGATTGATGACGCCGCAATTCCCTTTCCCAAAGAAGAAACCACCCCGCCGGTCACAAAAATGAACTTCATCCTTTTGGCCATGCCATTACCTCATTTATATACAGCATCCAACTTTTTCAAATCAGCTTCGGTGTCAACCGACACCACATTCGACTGAGTCATAAAAAGGCGTATCCTGCGGCCATGCAAGAGAATCCTCAACTGTTCCAGCGATTCCGCCTTCTCCAGAGCTGAACTGGACCATTTACCAAACGCCCGGAGAGCTTCCCGTCGGAAAAAATAAACCCCGATATGTCCGATAAAAGGGTGCTGGCTCACATGGGACCCCGGCTTCAGGTTCTGTAAGTAGGGCAGCGGGTAGCGTGAAAACCAGACTACTTCTTTCTTCTTGTTGGCGATCAATTTGACCGTGTTGGGGTCAAAAAGTTCCTCGTCGTCGGTCAGCCTTCGTCCAATAGTTGCGTATTCGACCCGACGGTTGATACGCATGTGATTAATTACGCGATCCAGAAGAGTGGCTTTGAGGCCGAAATTGTCCGCCTGAATATTGATGATGATATCCCCCCCGACCCGTCGGGCCACTTCGCTGACCCGGTCGGAACCGGTGCGGTGATGACGCTTCGTGATCATGACCTCGACATCATAATCAGAAAGCGCCTTTACAATTTCGCGTGAGTCGGTAGCCACGATAATCCGGTGGATACATCGCGACCGTCTGATATCATCAAGAAGGTATGTAATAAGCGGCCGTCCACGGTAATTGCAGATCACTTTTCCGGGAAAGCGGCTCGACATCAGGCGAGCCGGAACAACCGCGGTTACTTTAATACTCATACCGAAGCCCCGGATTGAATATTTCAGGTCTGCTGGTGCCTGTTACCTCTGATTTTGAGGGCAAAACTTCCTTTTCCCTGGGGGATACAAACGGCTGGAGCAACCGTACAAGGCCTTCCACCTGTCTTTCTACAAGCGGCATGGACCAAGTTAGGCGGTCTGTGGCGCGGTGTCAAGGAGAAAACAACCAGACCGGTTTGAGAGTCGGAACCCGCTAAGGGGTTCCGGCTTACGGGACCAGATACTGGTTTTGCCGGCAGGCAAAAAAGGCAGTTGCACCAAAGCTGTCATAGGTGAGCGAAGTCGAAGCGGAAGCAAGGCGTAATATTGTGTCAGCAATTGGGCCAATGAAACCCATTTATCTCTCCCACCTGAAGAACTCAGGAACAGTTCCCCGCTCAGTGTCGATACCGACTCCGTAATTGTCGGCGCCGAAAGTTGAATCGGAACGCGATGGCTGCAGCCAGAGACGGTTGTTGGTCGCCTGCGGATGTAACGTTTCACTATCTTTATCGAACTCGAAATAGCGGTCGGTCCCGCCGATATCGATAAACCCTCCAAACGATTTGGCGTAGGTGTAGTAAGGGGTCAGTTTCGACGGCTTCAGGAAATCGGCCCGGAAAGTCGCCTCACCCAGTCCGGGCGTTCCTTTTCCCAGATAATAATTATCCGCCCCGCCGATATCGATAAGGAAAGCGTTGGATCGAATCTGCGCCAGGCCCATCGAGATCATCTTCGCGCGATAGGTATCATTGCCGTTTTTGTTGATCAGGAAAGCATTGGTGTAATCCCAGCCGAACCCGAGCCCGGCACCGGCTGTTTCGAACAGTTCGTGACGGTCGTCACCGTTTTCATCGAGCAGAATACCGTTGCAATAATGCGCTCCGGAACCCTGGGTGAAATAACAGGACTCATAGATATCGTTGCCGTTGATATCGACCGCAATCCCGGTGGCGAACCAGTACCCGAGCCCGAGTGTCCAGTTGCCTGAATAGTAGTGGTCGTCGCCGTTAATGTCGATTATCGCTCCCAGCCCCCCGGCCCAGGCGTGACCGTCGGAACCGTCTCCACGTCGTCCAAACCCGGCTCCCTGAGCATTATTGCCGTTGATCTTGTTCTCGGAGTGATAGTCGCCGCGGTTGTAGTTTTCAGAGAAAGGTTCGGCTGTGTATTTATCGTTCCCTCCGAACGAGGCGCAGATACCTACCCCGCCGCCGATTCCACCCATCCCCTGGCCGTCGCCGTAGAGATAGTAATCGTCATCCCCTTCACCATCGAAGCAAAGTCCGATCCCGAAATATCCGGCTCCCTGCGCCGACAGGTCAGCTTTGTATTTGTCATTGCCTTCGCGGTCCAGCAGGATACCCACGCCGACCAGCCCGGCTCCCTGCGCCAGGGTTGATCCGAAGTACTGATCATCCCCGGATCGATCCAGCAGCAGACCAATCCCCATGATCCCCACTCCGGCTGAGGGTTTATTGTGATGTTCTTTCTTCCCGTAGATATCGTCGCCGCCGAGGTCGATCAGGACCGATACCGGGTTGGCCGGTGACGCGGTCGCGCCGGGAGTTCCGGTGTAGTCGCAATCGCGCCCGAAATCTATTACTAAAAGAGTGTTGTCGTAGTCACACACGAATCGTCCGTCATATACCGGCGAGAACATCACCACCGATCCGAACGGACTGCCTATCATCAGCTCGAAGTCATCAGGTATCCGGTCGATATATCGAGCCAGTTCCGCCTCCGCCTGTTCGGCCGCGGCGGCTGTCTTGAGCGCGGCGTAATGAAGCGACGGCCAGTCGATCGTCGCCGCCAGATCATCAAGCTCCGGATAGTACACCATTCCGTCGGCCTGTGTGTCGGCAAGATCGCGAATCTGAAACGCGGCTTGTATATCCTCAGGATCGCAATTGCGGAAAGCCAGGTTCCGCCATTTGATTGCTTCGGTCAGGTTGACCAGAAGCCGGGCCAGGGCAAGCTCGACCGTATCGGGCAGCTGCGATACCTGATCCCGAACCTGTTGTTTGTAGTCGGGCCACTCCGCCTTGTTACCGAATGTATAAAACTCGGTCGACCGCCCGGCCAGATTGAACAGATTGTCGATCGCCGTTACCAACGGTTCGCTGGTCTCCGGCGGAGGCAACAGGTTGGCCGAGTACGACCGGAACCCGCCGAGTTTTTTGTCCACGCCAAGATTGTAGGTCAGCTTATATAAGCCATCGTGCGCGGAATCGGCGTAACCGGGACTGAGGTAGAACTCGACCGTGTTGGCCATTACCCGGGCGTAGTCGTAAAGTTTCAGGGGTTCGGAGAAAAGAGCGTCGAATGATGTCAGCCGGTACGGAACATCAAGGGGAAACCGGTTCCAGTAACCGGTCGGACGATAACCCAGATCGGCCCGCGTAAAACCGACTTCGGACAGGATGGAATCAAGGATATCGGGAGTATCCTCAGCGATAAGCCCGGTTGATGTCATTAGGATTATAAGGAGCGAGACTATAACAGTTTTCATACTTGATCACCTTCTGATTATCCGGTTCGACTGTATCAACTATAGGGTGTTGCAACCGGACTGACAAGCAATCTGTTAAGTCAGGTTAGGTTGGGTTGAGGTGAGATGAAGGATTAGCTTACGGTTCGATATTATTCTTTCGGGTCCGGGTCGACATGTACTATCACCCGGGCAACATCCGGAATGTCTGTCAGCAGCCGATACTTGACCGTCGCCGCTATTTCATGCCCGGCTCGAACGGTGATATCAGGATCGACAACGATGTGTATCTCGGCGAACACCTGCCCGCCGGATAGTCGCGCTCGGATGTCGTGGGTCTGATGAACACCTTCAACTGTCGTGGCGATATGATCGAGTTGATCGAGCAGTTTCTGATCAGGGGCGGTATCTATTACTTCTTTCGAGGCTGTCCAGAACAGTTCGGCGCCGGCTTTACCGATGAAAAATGTGACAAACAGCGAGGCGTAGGCATCCGCCATCCCCCACGAAGGGCTGAAATGCGCTCCGGTAACACCGACCAGCACGGCGATCGAGCTTAAGGCGTCGCTGCGATGATGCCAGGCGTTGCCGATCAAAGCGAGGCTTTTGATCTTTCGTCCTACCCGCACCGTGTACCAGAAAAGCCCTTCCTTGATAACGACACTTATAGCGGCGGCAATTATCGGAAGAAATCCGGGTGATGAAATACGATGCTGGTAAATAGCGTCGATAGCCCGCCAGGCCAGACCGATGCCGGTAGCCAGCAGGATTATTCCGGTAATCATTCCGGCCACGGTTTCGATTCGTGCGTGCCCGAAGTGATGCTTGTCGTCTTCCTCTTTGCGGCCCCACCTGAGGCCGAGGATGACGACTATGTCACTGAACAGGTCGGAAAGGGAGTGAATGCCATCGGCGATCAGCGCCTGTGACCGTCCGACCAACCCGGCTGTGATCTTAAGCCCGGCCAGCAGGACATTGATCACCATTCCGACAACTGTTACATTCATACCGGCCTTAACAGCATCGTTACCTTCTGCCGCCAGTCTGTCTTCGAGTTCGCTCACGTTATCTTCCAAAAGCAGGAGTCAGTTCATACCCCGTCGCCCGTCAGATCGACTGTCCCGGCATTTTCTGAGGGTCGTCGTATCTGATCGGTTCTTTCATAGTAAACGCTTCGGCATATTGCACGCCGATCTGCTGTCCTAACTGGGCCGCCCGAATTCGCACCATCTCATAGATATCGACTCCGGGCATGAAAATACGCTTTGCGACTACCTCTTCGGCAAACTGAGAGCGGTAGGCGGCGATGGCTTTGCACTTGAATTCCATAGAATCGGTGATATCGACCAGAAAGGAATGATCACGATTGCGGAAATACGAGGCATAGATAATCTTGCGTGGGCGGAACGGTTCTCCTTCGACCTTTATCTTCTTCAATCCAGCCAGAAAACAGGCGTCAAATCCGAGTCGGGAGCAGGCGGCATGATCCGGGTGACGTTGTTCCCAGTGCGGCAGCACCACCAGCTCAGGCCGGGTCATGCGGATGACTTCGGCGATTTTCAGCTTGTTTTCCTGATTAATCTCCACCGCCGAGTCCGGCATCCCAAGGTTGCCCCTCCAGCTCAGGTTCATTATTTCTGCCGCAGCGGCGGCCTCGGCTGAACGGTCTTTTTCATTGCCGAATGTTCCCATTTCGCCGGCGGTGAGATCAAGGGCGCCCACCGCCCGACCGAGCGAGGACATTTTGATCATGAACCCCCCGCAGGTGATTTCGATATCATCCGGGTGGGCGGCTATGGCCAGAATATCAAGTTTCTTGTAATCAGGCATCATGTATCTCGTGATAGAACTGTTCATATTCCGAAACGATCTTGTCACATGAAAACCGGGCCCGGGCACGCTCGGCGGCGGCCTTTTTGAACAGATTCAAACGCTCGGTATCTTTCAACAACGATACCGCGGCGCGCGCCATTGCGGAAGTGTCGCCGACCGGCAACAGGAAGCCGTTCTGATAATCATCGACTACTTCCGACAGGCCGGTGCCGGAAGTACCGATAACCGGCACTCCGCAGGCCAGCGCTTCAAGAGCGGCCAGCCCGAACGACTCTTCTTCGGAAGGCACAAGGAAGAGATCCGCGCAGGGAATAACCGCTTCCACCCGGCTCTGGTTACCGAGGAAAATCACCCGGTCGGTAAGACCTTTCCTGGTCACCTGACGACGGGCCAGAATCGTGTCCGGTCCTTCGCCGATCAGCAAGAGCCGCGACGGCAGTTCCTGATTGATTCGCTCGAACACATCTATTACATCGATGATTCTTTTCACCGGGCGGAAATTGGACACATGGGCGATCAGGAATTCATTTTCAGGGGCGAACTCGGATCGTTGACATTCGGTTGCGCCCGGTCTGAATCTGTTAACGTCGAAGAAATTATGAATCACCCGTATTTCTTTGTCGAGGCTGAACACCTGAGCTGTTTCATCGGCGAGATATTTTGAAACAGCCGTCACCCCGTCAGAACAGTTGATTGAGAAGCGGGTGATATCATAGTACGAGGGATCGGCTCCCACCAATGTAATATCGGTGCCGTGCAGGGTGGTGATGATTTTGGTGGAGTTGGAGTCGCCGTTCGATTCCAGAAGCTGTTTGGCCATCCAGGCGCATATCGCGTGGGGGATAGCATAATGAACATGCATTATGTCCAGCTTGAAATCACGGGCCACCTCGGCCATTTTGGCGGCAAGCGTCAGGGTGTAAGGAGGATATTTGAACAACGGATAGGCTGTCATCTCAACACCGTGGTACATCAGGTTGGCCTGAAACTTGTCCAGCCGAAAGGGCAGAGCATACGAAACAAAATGAACCTGATGACCACGGGCGGCCAGTTGCTGTCCCAGTTCCGTCGCCACGATACCGGAACCGCCGGCCGAAGGGTAACATGTAATGCCTATCACCATAAGTACGTTTTCATCCTAAGCGTCATAATCGGAGAGTTCGACAAGCTGGTGGCATTTCTCTTCGCTGTCCAGATTCCGATACAGAAAAGATACGAATTTCATTCCGTACCTGCTGATAAAATAACAAATGTTCAGACATCTCTCCTGCAAACCACGATTGGGGTAAAGCGCGCGATGCAGCTTGTAAATACGATCCCGCACCTGCTGCGACTTCTTCTTGTGCGCTGCGAATACCTTGCTTTCATAGCTTTTCAATGCGAAATCAATCCGCCCGTGAATTTGCTCAGAGGTTCGTTTGAGTGATGGGTCGAACTTTAACGACTCGTCGGCGAACTTATGGAAATGGTACTCAACATCTGAACGAAGCTGTCCGAATTCCTTTTCCAGACTGGCCGGGAAGGAATGGCTCATAACGCGATTGATCACCTGCTCGATATCACCGGTCAGTTCGGAGAACTCGATATGTTCCAGTTGCATCAGGTCCCAGTTCCGTTTTTCGACGATGGTTGCCGAAGCCCGGGCAATATGCAAAGGTGTCGCCAGATCGAAAAGTTCAAAAAGCGGGTTGATCTGAGCCAGGTAGGCAATCTCGGACGGCCCCCCCTTCTGACTCAGAACCGGGAAAAGATACGACTGGAGCAATGGCCGGGTCAGCACGTCCGGTGAGAATCTCTCCGGCTCCGTTCTGATCCGGGCCAGCAGTTCGTCGCGGGAAAATCTTTTGTCACCAAGGAGAAAACCGTCACCATCGCGCAGAATCGGTTTTCGGCCGTTGTCGTTGCAGAACAGGTGGGAGGAGCTTTCTTTTTTTTCAACCTGAATATGGTAACCGCTGTCGAGAATCGTTTGGTTCCGTTCGTTGAGACATCGATGCAACTCATCCTGCCGGTTTACGATAGCCTCGAACAGAGGCACGGCCAGTTTTTTGGCTTCCGGGTCGCCCGGTGAGAAAAAAGCGGGGGCGTGTTCACCGAGCAGGGTGGTCATCAGTTTCCCGAACGACATAACCATGCTGTCGTCACTGGTATAGCACCGGTCAATGGATTGATAAAGCTCCGATGTAAAGTCGGTTTGTCCCAGAGTGTCCGCCAGCCTGGTTTTTATATCGTTCAGGCATTGTTCATCGGAGAACCTGATCTCCGAGGTCGGCAGTTCAACCTCCGGAGGGCAGTCGTATTCCAGCCGGACCGGTTCGACATTGCGGTCGAACAGGTAGGTATGGTTGGCTTCTTCAAAATCGTGATCGTCACCGGCGATCCAGAAAATCGGTACGACCGGCCGATTCAACTGCCGGGAATAACGCTCGGCCGCCTTCACGATGGCCAGAGCTTTGTTCACGACAAGAAAAGGCCCGCCGAACAATCCGGCTTGTTGTCCGGAGAAGACGGCCAGAGCTTTGGGGTCGCGGAGCTTTTCTATCGCGGCAAGGATGGCATCGGAGGCCCCGTATTTACGGTTTTGCCTGAGCAGGATATCGACGATCCCGGAACGATTGTGTTCACGACAATCGAGACCGGCGGCCGCTTCTTCAATACTGCCGACGGCGAAAAAACCGGGCGCCGCGTTGTTTCCCGACAGAAAGTCAAGAAACAGATCAGTGTATCCCATTCCTTTGGTCGGAACGATCAGATGTTTCATGCGCTTACTTCGGCTGATTCGGTGACGGCCGGTTCTTTTTTGTTTCGCCTGAACAAGAATCCCGACATATCGTCAATAATTGTATACACAATCGGCACCACAATCAAAGTCAAGAGTGTTGACGAGATCATCCCGCCGATCGCCGCCCGGGCCATGCCTGAGCGCATTTCCGCGCCCGGTCCCAACCCTAAGGCCAGCGGCAGCATTCCGAACACGGTCGCAAAAGCAGTCATCAAAATCGGACGAAGCCGGACCGGTCCGGCGATCAGGATGGCTTCGGACCTTGAAACACCATTGGCTCGCTGTTGTTTCACAAAATCAATGAGGAGAATGGCGTTCTTGGTCACAAGGCCCATGAGCATCACAATTCCGATCATCGACATAATGGAAAGCGATGATTTGAAAACCAGCAGGCCGAGGATTGCTCCCACCAGCGACAAAGGAAGCGAGACCATAATCGACAAGGGATCAAAAAACGACTCGTACTGCGAGGCCAGAAGCAGATAGATAAACACGACCGCAAGCAATAACGCCTTGAAGATATTCTGAAACGATTCTTCCATGAACTCCTGGGTGCCGACGGCGCCGATATCATATCCGGGCGGCAGTTTCAGAGTAGCGGCGGAATCCAGTATCTTTTGAGCAATACTTCCGGAGAACGCGCCCGACATCGCGTTGGCGCTGACCCGAACTTCACGTTTGCGATCGTAGCGGTTATATTTACCGATATCGGTTCCTCGTGAGAGGGTTGCCACACGGTCAATGGGGACCTGGAACTTATCACCGTTCGGTAGTTCTTTACTACTTTCCACCCGTATCCGACCCAACGCTGCCACCGAGTTTCGATAAGGAAGATCAAGCTGGAGACGCACGTCGTATTCTTCGTCTCCTTCTTTATAGCGGGTCACGACTTCTCCCTCGATCAGCGAACGCACGGTCATGGCGATACTGCCGATATTCAGCCCGAGATCATCAGCCGCCTGACGGTCGACGTTTATTCGCACTTCCGGTTTGCCTTCTTCCATCGTGTTGTCGATATCGGTAGCGCCCGGCACCGAACGCGCGATTGCCTGTACCTCGTGGACGATTCTTGATAGTTCGTCCAGATCGTCGCCACGAATCGACACCTCGATAGGTTTTCCGTGGTTACCCTGACCGCTTTCCTTGGAAAGGGAATACTTTATACCGGGAATATTGGCCAGCAGGATTCGCGCCGAGTCCATCAACTGCGGCGCCGACAACTCCCGGGTAGCGGCGTCAGTGAGCCGAACCAGAATAGTACCCTCGGTCACGGCGGAATTACCTCCGCCGATATTGACAAACATCCCGGTCACTTCCTTAAAACCTGAAAGTATTTTTTCAACCTGCCCGAACCGACGGGAAGTATCCTCAAGGTCGGTGCCCGGAGGGGTCTTGATAGATACATACATTCGACCTTCATCGGTTTCCGGAATGAACTCCGAGCCTAACTGACCGGCCAGATATAACGAGGAAACAAAGGTTCCGGTAGCGATCAGCACGATCAGCCAACGGTGCCTGAGCGACCAGGCCAGCATGGCGCGGTAGCTCGGTTTAAGAATATCGAATCCGCGGTTCCACAGGTTGAGCACGTTACGAATCGAGAGCCAGAATCGGCCGAGCGCCGACCCGGGCCCGGTGGATGATTCGTGGTTCTTTTTCAGCATTCTCGACGACAACATCGGGGTCAGGCTGAAAGCTACAAACAGCGATATCAACACAGCGAAGGCTACCGTCATCCCGAACTGGTAGAAGAAACGACCGACAATACCTTCCATAAACGCAACCGGCAAAAACACCATGATAATCGAGAAAGTAGTGGCCGACACAGCCAGACCGATCTCTTTGGTTCCATCGATAGCGGCTTTGAACGGTGATTTGCCTTCGTCCAGATGGCGGTAGATATTCTCCACCACCACAATGGCGTCGTCGATCAGAATCCCCACGGCCAGCGACAGGCCCAGCAGGGTCATAAAATTGATCGTAAACCCGAGAAACTTCATGGCCGTAAAGGTTCCGATAATCGAAATCGGGATCGACAGCCCCGTGATTAATGTCGGGCGGCCGTCGAGCAGGAACAGGAAAATCACAATTACGGCGAGAATCGTACCGATCTGGATATTGGTCAGGATTTCGTGGATGGAGTCCTCGATGAAGTTCGAGTTATCGTTCACAATCTGAATATCCACGCCGGGGGGGAGCTCTTTTTGCAATTCGGCAATTACTTCACGAGTACGGGCGGCCATTTTAACAACGTTGGCTCCCGACTGTCTGAGGATATTCAAGCCGACGGCGCTCTTGCCGTTGTAGCGCGACAGGGAACGTTGTTCGGCGATCGTGTCGACCACGCGGGCCAGATCGCTCAGATAGACAGGCGAACCGTTTTTGTTTTTGACGATCACCGAGTCGAACTGCTCGATCCGTGTCATCCTTCCCTGCATCCGCACCAGGTATTCACGGGAAGACTCCTCGACCCGTCCACCGGGGACTTCCAGGTTGGCCGAGGCGATAGCCCGCTGCACATGGCCGACCGTCACGCCGTACGCTTCCATCATGTCGGGATCGAGAAGGACGCGGATTTCACGCTCGGAACCGCCGATAATCTGGACCTGACCGATCCCCGGGATCGGTTCGAGGCGCGGCTTGATTACATCTTCGGCCAGTTGCGTTATCTCACGCGGCGACCGGCTGCCGGACAAGGCCAGCGACATAATCGCCTGGGCTCCCGGGTCGAACTGGCTGACAATCGGCTCCTCAATGTCATCCGGTAACGTGGCGCGAATCCCCGAGACCTTTTCACGTACATCCTGAGATGCCACCGTACCGTCGACTTCCAGCAGGAACTCTATGACCTGGAGCGAATAGCCCTCACGCGAACTGGACTGAATATGACGTACCCCGCTGATCTGATTGATCGCCTCCTCGATCTTTTTCGTTACTTCCGTCTCGACCGCTTCGGCTGCAGCGCCGGGGTAGAAAGTCTGGACCACCACGATGGGGAAATCGACCTCGGGGAACATCTCCACGGCCAGATCGAGATACGAGAACGCACCAAGCACCAGCAGAGCGCCGATCATCATGGTGGCGAAGACCGGCCGCCTTACGGAAATATCGGACAGCTTCATAGACGGTTCTCCTTCATCGAAGTGACATTTACCGCGAAGCCGTTATCGAGATATGTCTGCCCCAGAGTCACGAGGGTGTCGCCGACATTCAGGCCGCTTGAGATCACTACTCCGGCCGGTGTCTCATCGGCGACCGTTACCGGACGACGAACAGCTTTCCCGTTGTCGACAACGAATACATTCTCCTGATCATTCAGCACTACTATGGAACGGTGCGGAATGATAATAGCATCTTTCCACTGTTTGACGATAATCCCGACACGTACAAACATCCCGGGGTGCAACCCGGTACCGGTGTTGGCGATTGTAGCCTCGACTTCAAAAGCGCGCGTCTTCGGGTCGGCCGATTGGGCGATAGCGATTACTTCACCCGGAACCGTTTTGTCTGTATTGGACGATGAGATGAGAACCGTATCGCCGATATGTATCTTTGCGATATCACCTGCGTTGACGTTGAAAGTCACACGCAGGTTCTCAAGAGTGGCGATTGTGGCCAGTTTCTGCCCGATCTGTACGTACTCACCTGTTTTGACATTCAACGAGGTAACTATTCCATCGATAGGCGACCGAATCTCCACCAACTGCGCCACGGCGTCAAATGATGCCCGGGCCACTTCGTATTCCGTAAAAGCGGCGTCGTATTGAGATTCGGGGATAGCCCCTTGTTCATAAAGATACTTCGCTTTTTTGTAGTTCTTCTCCGCGTTTTTGAAAATCGATTCACTGTTACGGTACGAAGATGACGGCCCGCTCTTATCAAGAGTCAACAATACCTGGCCTGCTGATACTTTTTGACCTTCCTCTACCCACAGCTTTTGCACAGCTTCGGTTATTCGAGCATGAATCTCCGCCTGCTTTTCACCGACTAAGGTTCCGGAGAAATTACGTGTGACATCGTAACTGTTGGTCTTTACAACCATAACCTCGATCGGTGTCGGTTTGACTTCAGCCTGCTGCGACATGTCACTGTTGTTGGCGCATGACGACACTATCAGGGTTAAGACAATAGCTGCTACAAGAACATTTCGCTTCTGTTTTTTCATCTTTAGTTAATTCCCGATTTTATCAATATTGCCGGCCAGTTTCAAACCGGCCTCTGATGTGCGTAACATAAACCTGGCTTCGGCCATCGCCGTGCGAGCGTCGGTCAAAGCGGTTTGGGCCGACAGGATTTCCAGCAGGGTCCCTTCGCCCGCCTTGTAACGAAGTTCGGCGATGCGAAGACCTTCCTCCGCCTGGGCGATATTTTCCTGATGAATCTCTATCGTTTCCCTCGCCTGGATCAGACGGTCGTAGGCCTGCTCGACCTCCAATCGAATCTGATCGGCAAGTTCTTCCTGATTGATCTGCGACTGGCGATGTTCAGCTTTCATTTTACCGACCGTGCCACGGGTAACGCCGCCGTCAAAAAGAGGGAAAGACAGTACCAGCCCGGCCGTGAACGAAGTCGCTTCATTTTTTCCGATAGTGAATTCATCTGCCTGTGACTGCCAGCTGAAATCGGAGACCGCTTCCAGGCTTGGGTAATATCCGGCTTTGGCCACTCGTATTGCCCGTCGGGTCATCTCGACCATCAGATCGGATTGCTGCATCTCGCGTCGGGAAACCAGGGCGGTATCTATCAAATCATCAAGCGGCGGCAGATTGCCGGTCAACGTATCGTCTTCCGGTTCCAGTAATATCACCGGCTGATCCAGATCGAGATTGAGGAACGACTGTAACCGTTTTCGCGATAATCTAACTTCCGATTCAGCCGCCAGTATTTTCGGCAGGATATTCGATCGCTCGACTTTCGCCCGCATCAATTCGAATTTGGAAACCATCCCCTGCTGATAGTGCGCTTCCACAACCTCCAGATTCTTCTCGGCGGTTTTCAGCGCCTGTCTCAGAACTTTCAACCGGGCGTTATCGAGGATCACCTGGTAAAAAAGCACTTCACCCTGATACATCGAAGCTGCTCCCACCTGGTCGGCGCCCAGTTGCGAGTATTTATGATACTGCTTTGCTATTTTATATGCAGTGAAAACCTTGCCGCCTTTCCAGATCGGTTGACGAAGTGATATCGAGGCGCCGAAGGTGTTTTCAAAGCCGAACTTCAACTGCTGTATTTCGCCGTTGGCTTCGAAATAGACAGGAGCAATCGAGAAATTACGCTGATACCGGCTGGAGAGGCGGATATTCGGAAAGGCTCCGGCACGCGCGGTGACAATATCGGCCTGAGCTTTCCTGACCTCCTCGCGGGCGCTCAATACGCGACGGTTGGCTTCGAGCACACGTTCACGCACACTTTCTATGGTCAGGATGGTTGTGTCGGCTTCGGCTCGCAATGACGGTCCCGACACCGACAGTATCAACAGAGCAACTGTTACGCTCATCAGCCGTCGGACGGCAATCCGTCTTTCGGACTTTCCTGCTGTCCGGACAGTTCGGTCGCCCCTCATCATGTTTTCCTCCCGTGTTGACGGTCCGTATCAGTAAGCAGTTTTGTCACCAGCTTCACCTGCGCTTTCATGTCGATATTGCGAGGAGCTATCATACAGAGCCCCGAAAGGCCATGGACCACCGCAAAGATCAACATAGCCAGGTTCCGGGCGTCTTTCTTCGCCCAGCCGGATCCCAGAGTCACCCGTTCAATGAACAAATCGGATATCGAGCGCATCCGCCGGGTGATATACCGTCTGATCTTCGGCACCCGCCAGGCCTGATTCCATATATCCACCATATCGCCGTACTCATTGATGTCACACTTGGTGTGCAGTTGCAGAAGAACCTCAAAAAACTCCGTCGGGCTTATTTTCTCGCCGAGTTGTGATTCGAGAATCGAGCGGTTGCGTTCCGAGATGGATTTAACCAGTTCCAGGAAGATGTCTTCTTTCGACTTAAAGTGAAAATAGAGCGCACCTTTGGTCAGATGGGCGTTCCGGGCGATTTCCTCGGTGGTGGTGGCTCGGAAGCCCTTTTTGACTATCAGCTTTCGAGCCGATGTCAGTAACTGTTCCCGCCTTTTTTCAGGCGGAAGCTTCGGGCTTTGTTTGATCTTTTTCATATCGTCGTATTTATCCTCTGACGAAAATCACTGCATCTTCATTAAAATACCTACTGGTCGGTATCTAAAATAGAATACAAAATTAAGTTGTCAAGCGGATAAAACGGGATGACAGAAGAAAAGTTTCAGAAAAAGTCGGCTACAGCCATTTTTTTCGCCGGAAAAAGATAATCAACCCCACGACAATGGCAGCCATCAGGATAAGCGAGGCAAGGTAACCGTATTTCCAATCCAGCTCGGGCATGAACTTGAAGTTCATCCCCCACAAGCCGACAAGGAAAGTGGGCGGGATAAACAGCACCGTGAACATGGTGAGAACTTTGATGATTTCGTTGGTTTTGGTCGATACCGATGAAAAATAGACCTCCAGCGACGAGTTCAGAGTCTCTCTGTGCGAATCGGCCACATCGGAAATACGCACCAGATGATCATGAATATCCGAGAAATACAGGGCCGCTTTATCGCTGATCAGACGGTAGTGCTGGCGGGAAAGCTGACTGATCACTTCTTTCTGAGGGAGGACGGCACGTTTCAGCTCGAGGATATCACGACGCAGGGTGAAGATCGACTTGACCGTGTCCTGGTCCGGTTCTCCGAGAACATCAGCCTCCACCTGATCAATTTCGTACTCGAGGATGTCGAGCGTGCTGTTGTAGTTATCGACAATCGTATCGATAACTGCGTGGAAAAGAAAGTCGATCCCGCGTCTCATCAGACGTTCATCACGTTCCGCCCGCGTGTACAGGTAGTCAAAGATCCGGTGTTCATCATAGTGAACCGTCACCAGTGAGTTTTCGCTCAGGAACAAGTCGATTTCACTGAGCTTGAGCCCTTCCTCGCGCCCGATATAATCCACCGCCTGAAACACCAAAAACAGGTAACGATCATAGTCGTCGATCTTGGTCCGTGGTTTTTCCGCTATAACGTCCTCAATTGCCAACGGGTGGAACTGGAAGTCGTTGGTCAGCACAAACGATTCTTCATCGGTCGGTTTGCACATGTCGATCCAGAGGAGGGATTTATCCTGCTCGATCCAGGAATCAAAATCTCCGATACCTTCAGCCATCCTGACCCCGACCTTCGGCAGATAGAGGAACGATCTGATCATGACGGTTCCTCCACCTCAACCAGGGTGCCGTTTTCGGATACATGATCGAGAATATCTTTCTCCCGGTGTTCGGATTTTATCTGGCTTATTGATAGTTTTTCAATGCGCAGAAAGATCATTCCCAACACAAAAACCGGCAGGAAATCCAGAATATGCAAGGCCACCGCAAACAGCACGGCGTCACTGCGACCGACGGCGAAAGCGGCCAGTGAAGTGCTGACCGCCACCTCGAAAGTACCGGCATTGCCCGGAGTGATGGGGATCAGCAGGGCCAGAGTATTGACAATCATGACGACCGCGGCGGCGGCAAAGGGAAGATCAAACCCGAACGAAAGGAACAAAAAATAGATCACCGCAACATGGGCGGTCCACGATGCCAGCGAAAAAGCGAACGTACTGATAAAATGCTGACTTGAACGCAGAGTTTTTATGCCCTTAGTGAACGAACGTATGAACTTCCTTGCACCGACATAAAGACCGGGCCAGCGGTTACGCAAATGCCGTCTGCCGATATCCTCAAGGCGAGTCTGAAAGTTCAGAATCAAATAGAGGGTGACCAGTAAGGTCAGGGTGATCACCGAAATGATAATACCGGCCGAGCGATATTCGTCGGGCACAACAAAAGCGAGCGAAGTGAACAACAGGAAGATCACCAGGCTGATGGCATCGAACAACACTTCGAGAATTATAGTGGAAAAGACGAAGGTTTTGCGCAGACCTTCCTTGCGAGCAAACAAAAAGAGACGTCCCACCTGGCCGGTCAGTACCGGCATTACAATATTGAGAACCTGTCCGGCGGAATACAAAGTAATCAGGCGGCCGGTTTTAACCTGTTTGTGCTGAGAGATCATCAGCTTCCAGCGCAGGGCCCGCAAAACCACGAAGAGAAAAGTACAGAGCAGGGCCGGAAGCAGATACCAATAATCCACACGTTCGGAAAGAACCCTTAGTTCTTCGAGGGTTATATCCTTGACGCAATACCCCAGCAAAGCAACGGCAACGATAGTGCCCCAGAATTGTTTACTCTTCCAAAACATCAGATATTTTTCTCCGGCCACAAACCGGCGTTTAAGATAGATATTGCGCTAAACAGTGTCAACGAAAAGAGTTGTAGCCGATATCATGTCGGGTGGTAAGAGAGCCTCAAAGAGAAAAATAATCAGATCAGGGCAACATATTCTTTTCTGATCCAGCCGCGACGTTTATTCTCAAACAGCACATTCAGGAATTCGCCGGATTCGTCTAAAATCTTCACAATCAGCCCGGGCGCTCCCCGAAGCTCGATTTCCGACTGTTCCGAAGCCCCGGTGAATACCGGGCTTTCTTCTGCGATGATCACCGCTCGCTGTGTGAGATAATCTTCACGGTATTTGAACGTAGTCAGCCCTCCGGAAAAGACCAGCAGCAGCAGGCTGACAACCATCAAAAGACGTACGGGTGAATTGTTGAAGCTGAAACCGTAGCGAAGAGTCAGTCCGATTACAAGGAGTATAAAGAAGATCGATGACAGCCAGGCCAGATGTTTCAACTGATAAGTGTCCACAAGATCTATAAAGAAGCTGCGGACAGGGTTAAGCTGCACGCCCTGCATCTGCACCCGCGAATACTGTTTGGCGAATTCCAGGTTGAACAGCACATCCTCATCACCCGGAGCCAGACGGCGCGCCTTCATATAGTACAAAATAGCATGACCGAGATCACCGGCCTTAAAATAAGCATTGCCCAGATTGAAATAAATATTGGCCGATTCCTGACCGTTGTTAAGGATACTCTGGTACATACGGATGGCGCTCTCGTAATCTTTGTCTTCGTAGAACTTGTTGGCCATTTTGAACTCTTCGGTCTGGGCAAAGCCTGAAGACGCACCGGTAACTGAAAGAATCATGAGAACCGTCAGGATTGTCAAATATCTACGCAAACTTTACCCCCTCGATTTTAATGATAACTTCCTCGGATTCCTTGAGCGTTTGCTCGATATCAGCCTGAGTGATATTGGCCGGCGCAAAACGGGCATAATCACAGCGTGAGATAACTCCAGTGTAGCTTTCGATCAAATCGGACGGCGCGCCTTGCTCTATCAGGCCCTGGCGGATGCTTTCGGTGGTGAGTCCGTGAGGAGAAATATTCAGCTTGTCGGCAAAATACGAAGTCAGAGCGCGGTATATTTCGACGTAAAACTCCTCGACCGTTTCGGTCCGGGCCAGAGAACGCGCCCGGGCCAGTCGTTTTTTGGCAACTTTGGCCGCGCCGCGCGCCCGCACCCGCCCGGTGTCGGCTGCAATTTTCTCGCGGTGGCGGCGCACCACGATGGTCGTAATCATCCCGAGCAACGGCACCAGATTGACTATAATAAAAATGACATCTATGACGGGATTATGTCCTACCGGTTCAAGTTTGCCGAGATCGGTTCTGATGTGACGGATATCGCGGGCCTTGCTGTCAATGGTTATGCCCGGTCCGGCGTATGGCACGCCATTGACTGCGGAGTAGCCTTCAGGGGCAGTGACTTTGATCGGGATCGGTCTGGTGGCAATGGAACGATATCTGCCCTTTTCCGGATCGAAATAGTTGAACCTGATAGCCGGTATCTCCAGATTACCGGGAACACGAGGGATAAATACTTCTTCGAAAATCTTGGTGCCGCCGAGCTGGTCGTTTTGTTGTGAGACATTCTCCGTCGATGACGCGCGATAGATGCGAAACTCGTCCATCTCCGGAAGCTTCGGTTCGGCGACCGATTTGATATTACCGGTACCGGAGATCTGAAATTTAACCGTCACCGGTTGATTGATTTCCACCTGACGTTTGTCCGCTTCAGCTCTGATGCTGAATCGTCCGATCGTTCCGGAGAAATCATCAGGCCGGCCCTCCTGCGGGATCGGCTTGACTTTGATCTTGATTGCCCGGCTGGAGACGCGCGCTTCGACACCTCGCCCGAAGAAATCATCAAACGAAAAAGCACCAAAGGGATCACGGGAACGACGTCTCCTTCCGGCGACTGTTGTGCGGATAGTCGCCCGCCCGATGGTCAGTTCACCGGTCTGAGTGGGGAAAAGAGCGTACTTGCGCTCGATCACCCGGTAGCGACGATTGTTGATGTTCTGATAATACGGCGCTTTGTTGCCGAGTACTTCGGTCCAGAAACCGGTGGTGGTCGGTTCGGTCAGTTCCGGACTGCCGTAATACTGAACGGCGATATAGAATTTGAGCGTCAACGTTACCTGTTCATTGACATAAGGGTTCTTTTTGTCTACAACAGCTTCAAGAAAATAGTCGCGACTCTCACCGTTCGCATCGACACTGCGATCCTGAAGGTTATCTGAGACGGAACTGCCCTTGTTCAGAACAGTCAGCGTGACCGAGTTCCCTTTGTACCGTTTGTTGTTGTAAACGACTGCGATGTCATCGATGGGAAACTTGCCCGGCCTGGTCGGAATGATAAGATAACGGTAAATCAAAGATGATGACACCACACCGTTGGTGATGCTGATATTGCTGGAACGACCCTTTGAATAAATCTCGAAGGCGGGCAGGGTGGGAATATGCGGCTCGGGCAGATCCTGAACCGGGCCGGACACCTGCACCTGCAAAAGAGCCTGTTCGTCAAGGCCGATCGTGGTACGGTCGAGCGTGACGCCAACCACGATATCCTCGGCTGAAACAGTACCGGCAGACAGGGTGAGACATACTGCGGTACTCAGCAATATATTTACATATCTGAACAAATACGACTTGTTACCAGTCTTTACCGGCATAATCTCCCGCGACCATTTTCCGTTTAATCTTTTTCTGAATCTCCGACTCGTCATCGCGAATAGCATTCAGGATTCGCTCGGCATCCTCCCTGGACATCTTTTGTTCCTGGGGTTGCGTCTGCTTTTGCTGTTGTTCTTCCTTGTTTTTTTCGTCCTGCTGTTGCTGTTGCTGCTGTTGATCCTGCTGTTGTTCCTGATTCTGTTGCTGATCCTGTTGCTGATCCTGTTGTTCTTTTTCTTCCTGCTGCCGGTTTTGTTGCTGATCCTGCTGTTGTTGGTCCTGCTGCTGTTGTTTCATCTGTTCTTTCAGGCGACGGCGGGCCAGTTCGAGGTTGTACTTGGCGTCCATGTCATCGGGACGAAGCTCCAGTGCTTTCTGGTAGCTCTGGATCGCACTCTGGTAATCCTGCATTCGGAACTGGGTGTTCCCCAGATTGTAAAGAGCCGCCGCTTCAACGTCGATATTGGTCGAGTTCAGCGCTTTCTGGTATTTTTCAACAGCTTCTTCATAACCTCCATCATGATACAAGGCTCCGGCAATATTGTATTCCAGCTCCGGTGACTCCGGCAGATCCGTTTCCGCGCTGTGGTATGCGTCGAGCGCCTTTTTGTACTGACCCGCCTTGAACGCTTTATTGCCTTCACGGACTTTATCCACGTAGTCCCGGGCCGGAACCGATCCTGAGATCAGAGTCAATATCAACAGATAGCATATTACATTGAATCTACGCATTGTTGTTACCTGCTGCTCGTTTTTTTCGTTCCGGGAGAAAAAACTCGATCATTAGCAACAATATCGCCAGGCCTAGGGGCCATTGGTAGCGGTCATCATAGCGTGTTACCAGGGTCCCTTCGAGTTCTTTTTTCTCCATGGATGATATTTCATCAAAAATCCTGTCCAGTTCGATCTCACCGGCGGTGGCATGGTAGTACTTGCCGCCGGTCGCCAGGGAGATTTTCTGCAGGGTGGCTTCATCGAGCCGGGAGACAATCACTTCGCCGGACTCGTCTTTCCTGACGCCTACCTTGTTGCCGTCACGATCCAGCATCGGTATCGGCACGCCTTCCGGATCGCCGATGCCTACGGTGTAAATCTTGATCCCCTGCTGCCTTGCTTCTTCGGCCTTTTCTTCAACACCGCCCTCGTGATCTTCTCCATCAGTAAGGAGTAAAAGGACTTTGTGCTTTTTCTCTTTCCGGTCGAAAGCACGTGAGGCCATCTCGATTGCGGCCGTCATTGACGTACCCTGCACACTCACCGATGTATTATCCACTGAAGCCAGCAAAAACCCGGCTGAAGAATAATCCAGAGTCAGCGGGCATTGAATAAACGCTTCACCGGCAAACACGACCAGACCGATCCGATCACCCTTGAGCCGATCAATGACACCTCGTATTTCCTGTTTGGCTTTGGTCAACCGGTTGGGTTCCATATCCTGAGCCAGCATCGAATTGGATACATCAAGGGCGACCACAATATCGATACCTTCCCGTTTCAACAGTTCCATGTGTGTGCCAAACTGCAGACGAGCCAGAGCCAGCGCAACAAATATCAAGGCTGTAATGACCAGCACACCTTTGGTGCGTTGACGCGCGAAACTGATATACGGAGCGTTTTTCAGAAGCAACGGGAGATCACCGAATCTTTGCATCAGTTTCTTCTTGCGGGCCAGCGCCATGAACACAAAAAGGCCCAGCAACAGGATAACCGGTATCAGAATGAAGTTTATCGGATCGGCAAAACGCATCTTTTTCCAACTCCCGGGCTAAGGCAGTTTCCTGAAATAAGTATGAGCCAGCAGGGTTTCAATTATCACAAGCAAAAGACCGCCGTAGGTAAAATAATGAAACAACTCAGTGTATTGAATATGCGAGGCGATCTTGACCTCGGTTTTTTCCATCGCGTCTATCTCGGTGTAAATCTGTTCCAGCTCTTCGCCCGACCTCGCACGAAAGTATTTGCCGCCGGTTTTCTCCGCGATCTTTTTCAGCGTTTCCTCATCGATATTTGTCGGCTGGTAAACATACCGTTTCCCGAACAGAGGGTCCTGTACCGGGTACATGGCATTACCCGGTTTGCCGGCGCCGATCGTATAAATCTTGATATCCATCGCTTCGGCCAGAGCGGCCGCTGTAACCGGGTCGATTTCGCCGGCATTGTTGTCACCGTCGGTCAGCAGAATCATGATCCGGCTTTTGGAATCGGACTCACGGAGACGGTTGACCCCGTTGATCAGCGCCATGCCGATAGCAGTCCCGTCTTCGACCAGACCGAAATCAACCTGATCGATGAAATTAAGCAGTACACCGTAATCGGTGGTCAGCGGACATTGCGTAAACGAATAACGAGCGAAAACGACCAGACCGATACGGTCATTTATGCGACGTTCGACAAACTTCTTGATCTCCTCTTTGGCCACATACAATCGGTTGTGAGGTTTGAAATCCTCCGCCTGCATCGATGATGACACGTCGAGGGCCAGCATGATGTCGATACCTTCGGAGGTAACTTCCGTGTATTCGGTTCCCGACCGCGGTCGGGCGAAAGCTACAATAAACAGGGATACTGCCAGGATACGAAAGGCTGTCAGCAGAAAACGATACCGCTGGCGGGCCGACCGTCCGGCGCGACGGACGATCTTAAGATCGGAATACTTGATCGTGGCCGACTTGAACCGACGATACTTCCGGTGATAGTAAAGCATCCAGAGAATTAAGACCGCTCCTGCGACAAATATCACCAGCGGTGAAACAGTCGTGTTGATGACGTCCAGGATATTCAGTTTCAGCCCGGCGAATTCGAGGTTCATGTTGCAACCTCCTTCGGGCTGTCGTCATCGACCGGTCCGTTCTTCCGATTTACCGCCATCTCAACCTGAAGCCGACGTTCGAACTCGGCCCGAACCGAATCGATCATGCGATGCACGAATTCAAAATCGGTATGCGCCCGTTCATCCTCCGGAATAAGCCGGGCGAACTTTACGAGATCGGCATGGCTGAAAAAATGACGCATCTCGTCATAAAGGTGGTCGGGAAGTTTGACATCGAGAAAAGCCGCAAAGAACTCGTCGGTGGTCATTTCGAGTGTGTCGATGTCGTACATGCGTCCCAGATACTCACGGGCTGTCTCGGTAAGTTCGAAATAGTACTGCTTGTATTTTTTCTGTGAGATCAGGTCTTCTCCGGAGAGCAAAGCCAGCCTTTCGAAAGCGATCTCCCACGGCTTGCGATTGTCAACCGGTTCGGCCAATCCTGACTTGCGTCGCAACCGGCGCAAAAGCAACAGGGCGGCGATTAACAGCACAAGAAATGCGGCTCCGCCGTAAATGTAATAGCGGGTCAGATCTCTTTCGAATTCGTATGGTGGTTTAAGCGGTCGGATGTCCGTCGAATCGGACTCATCGCCCAACAACGACTTGACCGTTATCGGGACCGACTCGGACAGGATCGCCTTGCGGGTGCCGTCGGGCAGGTTGAAAATCGCCGGCATCGGCGGTATCACATAATCGCCGGTGGTAAACGTGCTGAGCGTGAAACTGCTCCTGCTCTGAAGGCGGCCGTCCTCAAGCCGGGTTATCTGGTCGGTTTTGTAGTCCTTGACGTCAAAAGCGCCCAGGTTCGCACCCAGCGGCGGCGGAATCAGTTCGTAGGTGGAATCGTATGTTATTACTAACTGGTAGTTGATCAGGTCGCCGATGTACATCTCGGCCCGGTCGACCGATGTCTCGACCGTGATCCCGGGCAGTGTCGATACGGTGTCGATATTGGTGTCGGCATCGGTGTTGACATCGGATTGAGCGGCCGCAGAGATAGTCAAAAGCGACAGCAGTAATGAAAACGTACCGAACATTTTCAAAAACCGCCCGTGCAAATCCTGTCCAGCTATGCGTATCATCAGACTGCTCTCACCGCATCATCACTTGATATTCTGATCGTAAAATTCAACATTCTCACTCTTCGACAGGCGCGCGATATAGTCATTGAACGCCGAGCCTGCTTTTTGATTCTGATAGTCGATAAACACCTGCGCCCGCACGGAATCATAAGGAGCGCTGTTGTATTTCTCATCACGGTTGGCCAGATAGAAATTGCGAACATCAGACGTGTCGATTGTGACTTCATTCATCACGTTGTCCAGAATGTATTTATCGATCAGGAGCTTCCGCTCAAGCATTCTCTTTTGTTTCATGATTTCCGCGTCGCGGTCGTAACCTTCGCGCAGAGCCGCCCGGTAGATCAGTTCCATCGCCACGTACTGGTGGGCATAATCAATTTTAGCCTGACGTGAACTGAACTGTTTCTGGATTTCCACCGGCAGCGATTGAAGTTCGTTCTCGATCTGTGACAACCAGATCTTCTGTCCGCCGACTCTGGCTATCGCGACATCGCCTTCCTGTTTGAGAGGCGCGTCGATATCTACGGCGTTGCTCAGTTGACGTTTGGCGTCAAGCGTCCGACCCAGTTTTTCAAGCGAGGCCACCAGATTTTTCGACGCTTCGTTGACATAAGAGCCGTTCGGATCGATCGATCTCGCCCGTACATAGTAGGCGGCGGCCTTTTCGTAATCCATCAGGTTTTCAAAATAGATCCGGGCGATCAGGTAATTGACATTTCCCCGCGTCTGTTCATCGACATCAGGATAGCTGAGAAGCGTTTCGTACTCTTCAATCGCCGCATGGTAGAGCCTGGTGTCACGAAGTTCCCCGGCCAGTTTTTTGTGTCGTTCGATAGCCGCGGAATTGTCCACGCGGTTGCAGGAAACCGCCAGCATGATAAATATCGCAGTGACAGCCAATAATAAATGATAGTTTTGCCTGATACTCATCAGTGCCTGCGCTCCCTCTGTTTGAAGAAATTGATCAGCGGCACGATATACGATTCATCGGTGCGGATATCGATAAAATCCAGGTTGATCAGCTGGAAGCCGCGTTTGAGATCGGAAGTATCCTCGTCCGCTTTGGCCGCGAACTGACGGCGGAAACTCCGCGATCCGGTATCAACCATAATGACCTCGCCGGTCTCGGCATCCTCAAGCTCGATCAGTCCGACATTCTCGAATCTCGTTTCGCGCGGATCGGTGATCTTCATGGCCACGATATCATGCTTGTTGTTGGCGATCCGAAGCGGTCGGAAAAAATCCTCCGACAGAAAATCGGACACCAGGAACACTACCGATTTCCGTTTGATCACTTTGTTGAAGTACTCCAGCGCCCCGCCGATATCGGTGCCGGTCCCTTCCGGCTTGAAGTACAGCACTTCACGAATAAGCCTGAGCACATGAGCGCGGCCTTTTTTAGGCGGCACGAATTTCTCGATCTTGTCGGTGAATACGATCAGCCCGACCTTGTCGTTGTTCTTGATCGCCGAGAAAGCCAGCAGGGCGCACAGCTCGGCCGCCGTCTCGCTTTTGAACCGGCCTCGTGTTCCAAAGCGGCCGGACGAGGAAGCGTCTACCAAAAGCACCACCGAAAGCTCACGCTCCTCCTTGAATTTTTTGATATGCGGATAACCGGTGCGGGCGGTGACATTCCAGTCGATCAGGCGGACATCATCACCCGGCTCGTACTGACGAACCTCTTCGAACTCCATCCCCTGTCCTTTGAACGTGGAATGGTATTCACCGGAGAAGAGATCATTGACCAGTTTCTTGGTCCTGATCTCGATTCGCCGAATCTTCCTGAGTACTTCCTTCGGAATCATATCACCATCTTACGGGACTTCAATAGTGTCGAAAATCTTCGCGACAATCTTGTCGGAATCGATCTCTTCAGCTTCCGCTTCATAGGTGACAATAATCCGGTGTCTGAGTACGTCGTAGCCAATCGCCTTGACATCTTCGGGCGTGATATAACCGCGTCCTTTCAGGAAAGCGTGCGCTTTGGCGGCCAGGTTGAGGTAGATCGAAGCACGCGGAGAAGCGCCGTAGGCGATCATGTCGGTCATATCGCTCAGGCCGTATTTGGCCGGTTCACGCGATGCGAACACGATGTTGACGATATAATCTTTCACCTTGTCGTCGACATAGATATCTCTCAGCAGTTGACGCGCCTTGAGTATGTCAGCCGGGGTGACGACTTTTGATACTTCAACCTTTTCCGCGCCGGTATTGCGATCCATGATCTCGCGCTCCTCGGCAGGCGACGGGTAACCTATTTTCAGCATCAGCATGAAACGGTCGACCTGGGCTTCCGGCAGGGGGTAGGTACCTTCCTGCTCGATCGGATTCTGAGTGGCCAGCACCAGGAATGGTTTGTCCAGCGGGAAAGTGGATTCGCCGATTGTGACCTGGCGTTCCTGCATAGCTTCCAGAAGGGCCGACTGAACCTTGGCCGGCGCCCGGTTGATTTCATCGGCCAGGATAATATTGGCGAAAATAGGCCCTTTTTTAACTGAAAACTCCGAGGTCTGCGGGTTGTAGATCTGCGTTCCGATCAGGTCGGCCGGAAGCAAGTCGGGCGTAAACTGCAAACGCTGAAATTTGGCGTCGATACTGTCGGCCAGTGTTTTGACCGAAAGAGTTTTGGCCAGACCGGGAACGCCCTCGATCAGGATATGACCGTCGGCCAGTATTCCGATCAACAGACGGTCGATCAGGTACTGTTGCCCGACAATCACGCTTTGGATCTGTTTGGTCAGCTTCTCGACAAAGGACGACTCCTCCTGCACCCTTGCCTGGATAGCTTCAATGTCGATGTTCATTCATCCTCCGATATTCTTATTGCTATAACTTTTCAAACAGTTGACGGATTTCCGCTTCAAGTCTTATTGTTTCACCCGGCCCGGCCGTGACCGGCGAGAACTTATCACGCGCCGCCTGAGTGTACCAGCCGGCGATACTGAAAGCGGCCAGCTCCGATAATCCTGCCGTTGCAAGTTCCTCTTTTAGTTCCTCTTTGCTCTTGTTGTCAGGATTGAGACCATATTTACGACTCAGGAAATCAGCCAATATCCGGTGCAATCCGGTCTGGAACCGTTTGTGATCGGTTCCGGCCTCTTTTTTCAACTGACTGAGGTCGTCAAGGAACTGCTCCACCAGTGTTCGTACCGGTTCGGCCGCTTTTCGCTTCCCTGATCGTCTGATCATCAGCAGGGCCAGAGCGGCCCCAATGACAATCAATATTCCGGCCACCCACCAGATGACAGACAGATCCGGCGGTTCTTCCGGCGGCAAAGGTTCGGCGATCCGGACCGTCATGGCCTCGGTAACCATTTCCCCCGGCAGTGAATCCGGCCATGATATATAGCTGACCGTCACCGGGGCGATCTGTCCGATCCCCGACGATTTCGGCACCAGGGTGTACCGATAGGTTTTGGTTGTTTTCTCGGAATCGCCCTGACCGGTTGAACTGACCGACGAGCTGAAACCCCGAATAGTCATACGGTCGATAACCGGGTTCAAAGGATGAGGGAAAAGATAGGCCGCCTGCGAGCCGTCCCAGGAGAGCACGATTTCAAACAGTACGCTGTCTTCAAAAGGGATTTCCGAACTGCTCAGCGACTGACTGATAGAAATCCCCTCAGCATGGACAGGGGCAGACATGAAGAGCAACGGAAGAGAAAAAAAGGCAATCAGCAGCTTGGTCATTTCAGCAAACCGTTTTTCCAATCTCTGTTTGGTACTGTCTTTTCAGGCGGTACGGTTAACACAGCACGTATGTTCCGGTTTTTATCCGTTCCGCCCTTGGGCTAACGGGAATTATACGCACAAGCTAATTGTTCGTTTCCCAAAAGCTTATGCTACCCAAACAGCTACTAAGCCGACTATCATACCGATTTTCAAAGCCCATGACAGGGCTTTCAGCCCGGTTTCATCCGGCCGGAAACAAATGAACAATAAAAACAGTCCCAGAGGCAAGTTCATAATATAGGTAACAATCAGCCGGTAGTATCGACCGAACCACTCAAAG
This sequence comes from Candidatus Zixiibacteriota bacterium, assembly GCA_024278515.1. Lineage (GTDB taxonomy): Bacteria > Zixibacteria > MSB-5A5 > GN15 > FEB-12 > JAJRTA01. The sequence continues at coordinate 7,976 of JAJRTA010000032.1, read as the reverse complement.
TAAACCGGTATAAAACTGGCCGCGGCTAAAATCAAATACAGACCCAGAGCCAGCCAAAGCGAGGCTCTGATCCCGATAATCTGCGGGATTGACCTGATTCCCGCCGTTTTGTCCCCGTCGATATCCTGCACATCCTTGACCAGTTCGCGCACCAGATGAAAAAGGAATGCGAATATCGCCGGTATCAACGGCCCGGGAAGAGCGAAAGTCGAGGCTGTGTCCACCGCCAGTCCGCCGGAGATAAATGTCAAACCGGCCAGCAGCCCGATTATCGTATTCCCCAGAATGGGGACTTGCTTAAGTTTCAGGTTGTAGGCCAGAAGCAGGAATATCGCAATCAATCCGAGTGCCGTCACAGCCGGGTTGACGGTCAGAGCTACCCCGATCGCGGCAAGATTCATAATAACGGCAAGAACAAAGGCGAACTTTCGACTGAGCAAGCCACTGACCAGAACCCGGTCCGGGCGGTTGATGCGGTCGATTTCGATATCCGCCAGATCGTTGACGATATTCCCGGCCGCGCAGATCAGAAAGGCGCTGATGGCCGCCATTACCGGGCCGTAACAGGCGATATCGGATGCCGTCATGCGGACGCCCAGGGCCACTCCGAACATGGTCATAGTACAGTTGATCCAGCGGATAAGTCTGAGTGTGTCAATCAGTTTGCGCACATATCAGGATAGGCCCGGCGGGGGAGAGTAGTCAAGCTTAGATATCTGCTGAGAACTCGATCGATAAGCGGGGCTGATCAAATGCCAGGTCCGGATTCCAGCCGAGCGAAAGACGGACACTCCGACCCGGTTGTGCAACCGCTAATCCGCAACCGAAGCCGTTACGATATATCTCTTCGGTCGAGACAATACTGTCTGCGGCGCTTCGGTTGTTAAGATAAGCGCCGTCATAAAAAAGATAGAGGTAACCGTCGGCAAAACGGAAGCGTGGCTCGACCGTCCCTGTCACCGCGTGTACAGCCGGGAAGTTTTCGTTGCGATATCCGCGCAGACTGGGCGGCCCGCCGATCAGGTAGAGTTCCGAAACCGGAGGGAGCGCTTCGGCGGTAAAGTATCCACGGTAACTCAGCCCGGTCCGGACAATAAACCGCCCGAACAGCGGCTGAATGTTCTGAATATCTATTACCGCCCGTTGGTCGTTAAGAATAGGCCGCTCTATTCCCGGTGTAAGGCTGTCCTGATGGTACTTTCGGTGGGTGTATGAGACAGACCAGTCCAGCAGCCAGCCGGTGCGTGGATTGTATCGGGGATACATCGTACGCTGACGGCTGGATAGTTCCGCAGTGTAGCTTATAAATGAAGGGAGGTCATTTTCCGGGGTCACTGCCCGGTACGTGATTCCCAGCCCAGCCGCCCAGCCGGTGGACAACTGCGCAAAGTAATCTGCTCCGGCGCTGAACTCGTAGAACCGATCCCGGTAGTCACGAGTAGTTACGCGAACACCCAACCGTCCCTGTCCGGCCAGTGTCATCGGCTGATGATAGCTTAAATCGAGGATGTTGCGGCCATACTCGACACGCTCGGTGAACAGTTCCGCTCGCCGCCCCTCTCCGAACAGGCTGGTAAAGGCTGCTCGGAGCGACCAGACCAGCCCGACCGATTCACGCGGGATATAGCCGCCCGACCCTTCGACCTGCAACTGTTTCTTCTCGACAAACTCAAGCACAAGCTCGGCCCCGGTGTAACCCGACCGGGGTTTGATTTTCACCGGAGGAATGAAAACCAGATGCTCCATCTGTTGCGCTTCGTTCTCAATCTGTCTGATCAGTTCGCCGGTCAGAGTATCGCCGCTGTTTACCGGCAGCAACTTCCTGAGCAGTTCCGGGTTGCTCCGCTTTAATCCTTCGAAACGTACTTTCGCTACCGTAACAACCGGACCGCGGTTCAACGACGCATGAATCAGGATCGAGTTGTTTTTTTCGACAACCTCGGTGACCTGCAGGTTTGCATAATAGAACCCCTTTTCGACCTGTTGATCAATAAGCTTATCAAGATGTTCTTTGACATTTCGGGCTGTGAAGAAACCGTCGGCGGATAGTTCTATCGAACTGTCGCCCGTTACAATGATTCGATCCAGCAGGAACCGTCGCCCGGATTGTACCAGCAGACTGTCACCGCGTGCTGTAACTCGTCCGTCGAGGTATCCATGAACCTGTAAAATGGTGACCACACTATCGGCTTTGGACTGTAACGGCAACGGTGCCCCGGCCAGCCGTTCGATAAGTCGAGCGTTGGCTGGTCGATCATGCACCCAGACCAGTTCTGTTGCCATGACAGATTGTCCGGCGGCGAAAATCACCAGCCCAAAGAGTATGTTGCGAAACGCTTGCATCAGAAACCTGCCACCATTTCGGTTCGACCGGTTACGCGGGCCGTGCGGTTGTCGGCGTGCCGCCCGGTCAGAGAGAAATTCAGCCGCAGCTTCCCCTTCACACCATAATTCAGTTTCACCGACCAGACCGCTCCCCGCCTGCCCGGTTTGTTGTCGGTGAGCGAGTAGGAAGGTACGCCGGTGACATTATCCAGTTGCTGGCTGTACAGTTCCAGCGACGTGCGCAACTCGCCCCGTCTGAGAAACTGCAATCGCGATTCAAACAGCGTGCTGTAAAGTTGCGAAAGCTCGCCGGTGTCGTCCCTGGCTCGCCGATAGCTCCCACCGAATGTCAACTCGGATGAGGCAAACCGGCAGGTAGCCGATAAAGCGGCTTTGAACCCGTCGATTACACCGGCCCCGCCGAAATACTGATCGCGTTCAATTACAAACAGCTCCAGCCTTTGCTCCAGAAAAGTACGGCCGGGCGCCTGTTTCAAAATCAGGATACTTTGTTCATGCCTGCGACTGCGCGTTCGGTCGGCGATCAGACGGCGTTCAACGTTCTTCTGGTTCAAAATATTGATCACATGGAAGTGACGCACTTTCCAGAACCGGAAGTCGGCATCGAATCTTCGCTGGTAGTACAGGTACGGTTGAGATTCATCGGAGATAAACGGCACAATCCACGATAGTTTGCGCTCTCCTTCTTCCATCAGCTCTTCATTAATTCGCGAATTCATTCGGAAATAAGCATGAGGCCATTCTTTTCGATAAGCGAAACTTTTCTCCCCGCGACGTACTCGTGACTGTCCCGACAGAATCTGATCGACCTGTATATAATTCCCGTCCGGATCCGGCACATACACCGAATCTTCCAGAATGAAATCGCCACGGCCTGGTTCCACTTCAAAGTAGGCGACACCCCGGGCGTAACGAGACTCGGTCGAGATCGTATAGACGCCCTCGATGGTCTCCCTCTTTTGTGGGTTGTGATAACGATAGCCTAAACGTCCGAGAAAATTCTTCTCATCCAGATCAATTGTCTTCAGCCACTGCTGTGTAATATTCAGCCGGTATGACCAGCCGCCTATCCTGCGATCCGAGCTTAGTTTCACCCGGTGCCGGGTGAGCAGGTCGCTCCAGCCGGATATCAGGCTGTCCTCGCGGTAATATTCATATTGAAGCTGTTCAGTCGATGTTTCCAGGCCGGTCGTTGATTGCAGGTATCTTGTTCCCTTTGCAACCCCTGAGTAAAGATTTTTACGATTATCAGATTCCAGTGAAGAGGTCAAGACAGTCTGACGGTATATTCTGGCTCGTAGTCTTCCGTTCAGATTCTCACCGTTACCATTCAGGATTGTGTTGCTGTCGGACAATTCCGACCTGATCCCGCCGGCGGTGAAAGCCAGTTCGACATCATCTGAAGGGCTGAAGATGACCCCCATGCTTCCCTGACTGGAGTTGAACAGGTCGGTGTAAGCGATATGGTTGAATTGCGTGTTGACTGTAAGGTGTTCCAGCGGCCGGAATGTTGCGTCCGACTCAACCAGTGTCTCGTCTCTCTCGGGTGTGTACTGCAACGGCATCAGAAATCTCCGCCGGAACTCAGGGATGTTCAACCGTTCCAGCGAAACAAACTCTTTATCCCGACGCCGGACCGACAGTTTCAGACTGTTGCGCGGATCGAACTGTCTTTGGGCTGCAAGCCGGTAGTATTGTCCCTGGTTGTCGTAATCATCAAACGTTGAAAAAAGATTCCTGTCAGTTGCGCTCTGTCTGAAATCGACGGCAATTCTGCCGGTGATGCTGTTATTCCAACCTAACCTGAGCCGGGCATAGTCAAACCGCTCAGGCATCGCCAGCAACCGCACCGGAACATAGTCACCCAGCCCGACACCCACATATTCATAACGGCTGCCGCCCAGAAATCGGTAACTCCCGACGCCCGGTCCGACAAAACTGAACGTTACCCTGTACTCCCCCATACCCTCACCGACATATTGAAACACCGTATCGGGAAGGCTGGACTGCACCAGAACATAGTTCCCCGAACTGTCGGCAACTACACCGGAGCGAACCGCTCTGGCCGTACTGTCTCCGGCCTGTGAGAGCAGTTGCCTGTCCGTTTCATTCAGCTCGCCGAAAAGCGGCTGTTCTTTGTCGTCTCCATCACGCCGGAACTCAAACTCGACTGATACGACAGAATCACCGAGCGTGACACCTCCGCCGCTTGCCAGCAGTTCTCCCTTGTAATCAGATGTCAGCGGTTCGTAATCAACTTCGATGCGGCTGCGTTTGTCGATCGGCCGGTTGACATTGAACGTTATACTGCCGGTCGGATAGTCGATCTCATAATCTGAGGAGATCCCCCGCTTCAGTTGTTCGCCGTCGAGCCAGACAATCTCCGACCCCGGTACGATCGGAAGAGCGCGACTGCCATTATTAATGTAATAAGGCCCCTGCAAGCCGTCCTCGCCGAAGAATTCCGTCGATTCATACCTTCCCCGGGGACGGGCCGCGACTCCATGCACATACCACTTCTCTTTTTTCACGCTGAACCCGGCTCCGGACAGCGTACGTGGCTGCAAAGTACCGCCCGTCATGCGATTCTCCAGAGTCAGATCACCCACCTGTGCCGTAACACTGGCCGACTGTAAAGTCAGACGCACTTTATCAAGCTCGTTCAGGCGACTGTCGGCGGTGCCGTAGGATGGATTATAACCGCGATCCGACACAGTTCCGGTCAGTGTCACGCCGGGTGACAATTTCCCTTCGACCGAAAGATCAAGCGACTGACTGAACTCGGACGGTCCGTCGGTGCGAGCCATGAAGCGAAAACTCTTGGCCCCCGTCAGAGTGAGACCGGTACGATCCCGCGAAAGTCCGGGTGTGAAAATATGAGGCTGCTCCTCAACCGGAGACCGGTCTGTTTCCGATATGACAGGCACGGGGTTGCCGTACGAGGTCTGCAACCAGACGGGGAGTCTGTTATACCTGACGATCAGAGTATCGTGATCAGCCGGCTTCAGCGAGATCAGTTCGATTACGCCCCGCCCTGTTCTTATCCGGTAATCAATCCCGCGCTTCAGTCTTGTCCCGCTTAGAAAGAGCGAATCGGATTCACTGAAAATAAATGATGAACCGATGAAAATACGTTTGGGTATATCGCGGCCTGTCAGTATCTGCTCAACCGGTTCAGCGTCGGACAGGCATGGTATCAGTCCGACTATACCAAGAACGAACAACTGAAAGTACAGACTACGAATTAAACGGGAACTCAGGGAAGCGACATAGTGTCGGGATGTGGGTTCAATCCGGCTCATCATAGAGAAGACGACAGAGCAGGATACGGTTATTGCCGCTGTCGACAATCATAAGGCGGCCGTCTTTGGCTACATCAACGTCACGCGGATTGTTCATGCTGACATGACTGCCGACCAGAGTTGGTCCTGTCGTCAACAACTGACAGCCGCTCCGGCGGGTGCAGCAGGCAAGACGGCCGTTGGTATCATCGAGAACCCAGAGCAGGCCTTTATCTGCAGCCGCCGCGTTCGGAGAAACGATGCCGTCGATCGCCAGTTCGTCGATAAAACTGCCGTATGAATCATATCGCACCAGACGGGAACCCCCACGATCACAAACAAGAAACTCTCCCCTGCGGTCGAGCAGCACCTCGCCCGGTCGGGAAAGCTGTCCGCCGCCGTAGCCGAAATCGCCGATAAAACGGTTGAAATTGCCGACGTTATCGAATACGATCAGACGATCCTGATCGGCGTCGGCCACCCATACTTCACCGTACTCCGTGACCGAAAGACCGGCGGGACGGCCATACCGGAACGGGTCATCGTCATCGCGCAGTTCAATTTCATCCACATAATTCAGTCGGGTATCATAGCGCACTATTCTGCGGTTGCCTTCATCGGCTACCAATAAATTAAGATCATTGTCAAGAGTGATGCGCCCCGGGTGGTTGAGCAATCCGGCTGAAAAACCGTATCCGCCGGTTTGCCGGACCGGTTTCATGGCGGCGTCGAAACAGATGATGCGATGGTTGCCGTTGTCGACCAGGTACCAGCTTCCGTCGGAGGCTACCGCCACACTGTAGGGGTTGTTGAGGCGTTGTCCGAGGATATTGCCTTCAATAACCTGATCAACAATAACAGCCGTCGGCACCCTGATATCCAACAGCAGCTCCGCGCCGCTGCGGGGGCCGGGAGAACAGGAGATTAACAGAAGGAGCAGCGGTGTCAGGAAACGATACATGCCGTCCTCACAAGAATATCAGTCTAAAAACGTGCCAGAAGCGCCAGCCTGACTTGTTGATCAGCACTGAACGGATCGATATCCAGCCGATATCCGAAGCGCCGGGAGTCATTGTCGGTTGAGCTCCCGAATAACCGGCGGGACTTGCGGGCGTCATGAACCGCATCGATAACCGACACGACCCGGTTTATTATCATCAGGCCGATAGTAAAATCACGCCTGCGAAACGCCTCCCGGCTGCGGTTTTTAATTTCACGGTAGGCCGCCTTATCACTCCGGTTGCGCCAGCGCCAGTGGTTCGATTCATTATCCACCAGATAGGGACGGTCCCGATCCTGTACGCGGCCGAGTTCGTTGAACTGGTCGATATCATCGTAAAATCCGACCCAGTCACGAAACTCATCACTTTTATCTTCGAGCCGGGCATCCGCCCGTGCCCGCGCGAAATTGATATAGTCATCTTCTTTCCAGTTTCCGTACATGTGAAACGACAGGAAACCAAGCCACGAGACAGCCTCGACAGCGAAGAAATACCGGGCTTTTTTGCGATTGCCCACATAGTATTCACCCATCCCCGGCAGTAAAGCCGAGTACAGGAGAGCCTTTCCGACCGACTTGCGATCCGGTTTTCCCCGGTCGCCCCAGAGTCCGCCGGAGTTGCCGTTGGATGCGAGGTAGACCGGTTGTGACAACCCGGACTGTCTGCCCATTGCGGCAAACCTGTCCTGCAACGGGGTTGCCGGCAGATCGACAGCGTGAAGTGATGCTGACACTGTCAGCAGGGCGCAAATGACGATTATGAACGTGACCGTCCGCATACTCACTTCATCAGAACTTGTATGTCAATGTTACGTACGGCGTGTCTTTCCATGATGAATAGGAGCGCAGAGAGGGCTCTATTTTCACCCGTGAGAACGGCTGATTATATTTAAGCTGGTGGTTGTGCCGTTTGGCCGAGAAGTAAGCCTCGAAGGCGCTGATCAGGTGGTTCCCCATCACTACAAAGACCATTTTGAGACTTTTGTCGTACTCCTTGTTGGCGTTGTCACGCATCCCTTCATAAGTCTCGCGGTTGTTCGAATGCGGTATGAAATCACCCAGGGCACGTTGTAGTTCGCCAGAGGCTATCAGCTCACGCAATGTCCGGCCATCGAGATTGGCGTCGTCCCAGCCCCAGGCGAACTGGTTGTACTTTCCGGTCATCTCGTAATACTGCTGGGTCCGGGTATCCGGCAGTACGTGCGTGAATCCTTTTTTGTCATCGGAATTCAGAATCGAATCAGGTTGAAGGTCCGGTCGCAGGTAACCGTAAGTGCTCATAAGATACGCCTGGTAGGCCTGGTAGTCCACGTTGTCGATCGTATAGATGCTGTCCGGTACGTTCCAGT
>JAJRTA010000031.1 GCA_024278515.1 Candidatus Zixiibacteriota bacterium | reverse complement strand
TGCACACGGCGCTACGGATCGAACCGGAATACGATGGCCCGGTAATTTATATCAGTGACGCCTCGCGCGGACCGGGAGTTGTCGGTGAACTGATGGAGCCGTCACGAAAGAACGAATTTGTGCAACGGACCAGGTCGGAATATGCCGCCCTGCGTGAAAAACGCGCCGCCAAAACATCCGCTATCAAGCTTATGTCGCCTGAGGAAGCATTTGAGCGTCGACTCAGGATTGACTGGAATGATTATCGCCCGACTCCACCACGCCAACCGGGGATAACTCTGTTTGAGAATTATCCGCTCGATGAAATCATCCCATACATCGACTGGACGCCCTTTTTCAATGTCTGGAAACTTCCCGGCCGGTATCCCGATATTCTTTCAAGCAAGAAATACGGCGATGACGCCCGTAAGCTGATGAATGATTCCGAAGAACTTCTGCAACTGATGCAGGAGACAGATTCGGTAAACGCCAGAGCGGTGATCGGTTTGTTTCCGGCAGGTTCTACAGGTGAGGACATTGAACTCTATACTGATGATTCTCGTTCGGAACTTCTGGCCATATTCCACATGTTACGCCGCCAACAGCCCCTTCGGGACGGCGGGACTGTCAGCCTGGCCGATTTTGTGGCTCCGAAAGAATCCGGAATTGCCGACTACATGGGCGTTTTTATGGCTTCCGCCGGGTTCGGCGCCGACGATCTGATTGCCCGCTTCGACGACGATCATGATGACTACCGGGCGATTCTCGTCAAGGCTCTGGCCGACCGCCTCGCCGAAGCGTTCACCGAACTGCTGCATGAAAAAGTACGTCGCGAATTATGGGGATATGCTCAGGATGAGAAATTAACCAATGAAGATTTGATACGCGAGAAATATACCGGTATCCGTCCGGCTCCCGGTTATCCCAGTTGTCCCGATCATACCGAGAAACGGACACTTCTTGATATCCTCGAAGCCGAAAAGAAAATCGGCATACGGGTCACGGAAAATTATGCCCTGGCTCCTCCGGCCACTGTCTGTGGCTACTATTTTGCGCATCCCCGCTCCCATTATTTTCCGTTGGGGAAAATTGACGAACGACAGTTGAAACTCTATGCTGAACGCAAGAAAATGCCGATGGAAGAAGCAAGGCGTTGGCTGGCCTCGAACCTTATCGACGGGTAGGCTGTTATTATGCTTGTATTTTGATGCTTTGATGCCGGATCAAAAAAGGTAACGGAGTTTTTTTAATGTTTGTCACGGAAAGACTGTATCGCTCCAGGCCCCCGATGTTCTCCTATGAGATCATCCCGCCACCCCGCGGTAAATCGGCCCGCGATATTCTCGATGTGGTCGAGCAGATTCTGCCGTTTGATCCGCCGTTCATCGATGTCACCAGCCACAGCGCGGTTGCTCAATACGACGAACTTGACGATGGCAGTATCCGTCGCCGGGTCAACCGGAAACGACCCGGCACAATCAGCCTGTGCGCAATCATACAAAACCGCTACAACGTCGAAACCGTCCCGCATATCCTCTGTCGTGGTTTTACTCGTGAGGAGACCGAGGATGTAATGATCGAACTGGGTTTTCTCGGTATTCAGAATGTTCTGGCCGTACGCGGCGATGAAACCAATTACGATAAAACACTTCGCGACAACCGAACCGTAAACGCTTTCGCCAATGAACTGGTCAGTCAGCTCAATGATCTTCGCAAGGGGAAATACCTTGAGGATATCGAGAATTCGGAACCGATCGAGCACTGTATCGGTGTCTGCGGGTACCCCGAAAAACATTTTGAAGCGCCCAATTTCAAAACTGATATCGCCCGGCTGGTTAGTAAGGTCGAGGCCGGGGCGGATTACATCGTGACACAGATGTTCTTTGATAATCGGAAGTACTTTGATTTTGTAACCGCCTGCCGTGAAGCCGGGATTACGGTTCCCATTATCCCCGGCATAAAAGTTATCAGGTCGGTGCGGCAGTTGTCCAGCCTGCCGCGCAATTTCCATGTTGATATACCTGATGAGCTGGTCGACCGGATTCAGGACGACCCGAAACATGCTCGGTCTATCGGCATTGACTGGGCGGTGAAGCAGTGCGAGGATTTGTTCAACAACGGCGCTCCCTGCGTTCATTTTTTCGTTCTGGATGATGTCCGCTCGGTTCTGAAGGTTGTAGAGCGGTTCTGATTCAGCTTCTGAACGATATTTGCAGACCTCATAATACAGTCCCCTCAATTTCAAAAACCGCTTTGCCAAACCTCGTTCTCTGGGTATAATCTCAGCGATACAGATAAGACCGGCGGCTTTTGGGCCGCAATATCAGGAGATACGATGCCGAGTAATTTCGCCCTGACCGGAGCTTCCGGATACATAGCCCCTCGCCACCTGAAAGCGATAAAAGAAACCGGCAATATACTTGTTGCCGCGGTCGATCCGCACGATTCAGTTGGTGTTCTTGACAGCTACTTCAAGGATGTCCGATTTTTTACGGAGTTTGAAAGATTCGACCGCCATGTCGAACGACTGCGCCGCCAGAACTCACACAAAGCAGTCAATTATGTCAGCATCTGCTCGCCGAACTATCTACATGACGCCCATGCCCGTTTCGCGCTCAGGGTCGGCGCCAGTGCTATCTGTGAAAAACCGCTGGTGCTGAATCCGTGGAATGTGGACGCTCTTCAGGAACTGGAAGAAGAAAGCGAGGGGAGGATATACACTGTTCTGCAGCTTCGGGTTCATCCCGCTCTGCTGGCTTTGCGTGAGAAACTTAAACAGGCCAAAAAGAACACCCGCCACGAGGTGGAACTTACTTACATCACCTCACGCGGCCCCTGGTATCTTGTTTCGTGGAAGGGGCAGTTGGAAAGATCCGGCGGACTTGCTACCAATATCGGCATACATTTCTTTGATCTCCTGATGTGGCTGTTTGGTGAGGTACAGTACAGTAACGTGCATCTGTCCACACCGACCGCGGTCGGAGGATATATTGAGCTGAAGAATGCCGGGGTGAAATGGTATCTGTCCATCGACAGCGCCAATCTTCCGGCTGAGGCTCAGGACAGGGGGCAGCCGACCTATCGCTCGATTACCATCGATGGTGAGGAGATCGAATTCTCCGGTGGATTTACCGATTTGCACACGCTTGTTTATCAGGAGGTCCTGGCCGGGAGAGGTTTTACTCTCGATGATGCCCGTCCTTCAATCGTGCTGGTGCACAGTATCCGTAACGCCAAACCGACCGGCATCGACGCCGACTCGCATCCCATGCTTAGAAACGGGTCCTGAAGCGGAGCGATCCGAACCTGAAATATCGGCCGGGCAAGTTTTAGTTGAAACTCTCTGCTTGTTCGCCTATCCTTGAGCAAATGTAGCGGAGGTGTATCAAAAGTGACTGAGTTCAAACGTCGGATTGCTGTAACGGGAGGAGCCGGTTTTATCGGCAGTAATCTGCTTTTGTACCTTGTGCCGAAGTATCCGGACTATCTTTTTGTGAATATCGACAGTCTTACCTATGCCGGGAACCTGAAGAATCTCGTTTCGCTTGAGGATAGTCCCAGCTACAGGTTCGAGAGGATCGATATTCGTGAACGTGAAGCGGTCACGGCTTGCTTTGAACGTTACCGGATAGACTCTGTAATTCATCTTGCCGCGGAATCGCATGTCGACCGTTCGATCGACGGTCCTTTGCTGTTTGTTGAAACCAACGTTCTCGGTACGGCCAGCCTGCTGGATGCGGCCCTGACCAGGTACCGGGCGGATAAGAGGTTCCGGTTTCTTCATGTTTCCACTGATGAGGTCTACGGTTCTCTGGGGGCGACCGGTTATTTTACCGAGACAACGCCCTTTTCCCCGAACTCGCCCTATTCCGCCTCGAAAGCCGCCGCGGATCATCTGGTGCGCGCCTATCATGTTACTTACGGTCTGGATACCGTAACCACCAACTGTTCCAATAATTACGGCCCGTACCAGTTTCCGGAAAAGCTGATCCCGCTTATGTTCCGCAACGCCCGTGACAGGCTTAAGCTCCCGGTTTACGGTGACGGGTCCAACGTTCGCGACTGGCTTTATGTCGAGGATCATTGCCGGGCTCTCGATATTGTTTTCCATAAAGGACTGTCCGGCGAAACATATAATATCGGCGGTCATAACGAAATTACCAATCTCGAGTTGGTCGGGAAAATATGTACGCTGCTTGATAGTATTATCGGGGGAGGACCTCGTGAGAAACTGATCGAATTCGTGACCGATCGGCCCGGTCATGACCATCGGTATGCTATCGACGCCACGAAAATAGAAAAGGAGCTTGGCTGGACGCCGGATGTTTCCTTCGATGAAGGGCTGGCCCGAACTATACGGTGGTATCTCGATAACGAAGAATGGCTGGAGGAATGTATCAGTGGTGAATATCAGAATTATTATGAAAAGATGTATGCCGACAGGTAGGGATAACATCAAATGACTTCAACGGTAAGCAAAGGTATCATTCTGGCCGGGGGAAGCGGCACACGTCTCCATCCGGCGACTCATGTCGTGTGCAAACAACTGCTGCCGGTGTATGACAAGCCGATGATTTACTACCCGCTGTCCACGCTGATGCTGTTCGGTATCACCGACATTCTGTTGATTTCCACGCCTGATGATACTCCTAAGTTTGAATCTTTGCTGGGGGATGGGCATTCACTCGGGCTGAATATCGAGTACAAGGTTCAGGAGAAACCGGCCGGAATCGCGCAGGCTTTTCTGATAGGTGAAGAGTTCATCGGTAACGATCCGGTGGCTCTGATTCTGGGCGACAATATCTTCTATGGAAGCTACGATTTTCTTCGCGCCGCCCGATCTTTCAATGGCGGAGCTACTGTCTTCGGTTATTATGTCAGCGATCCGCAACGTTATGGAGTTGTGGAGTTCGATGCCGACGGGAATGTCATCTCAATAGAAGAAAAACCGGCGCGACCGAAATCTCACTACGCCGTAACAGGCTTGTACCTCTATGATTCGGATGTTGTCTCTATCGCCCGCGGATTGAAACCGTCCGCGCGCGGTGAACTTGAGATTACCGATGTCAACTCTGCGTATCTTGAGCGCGGCAAGCTCAAAGTGGTGCAACTTGGACGGGGGATCGCATGGCTTGATACCGGTACTTATAACAGTATGCTCGATGCCGGGAACTTCATCGCCACGATTGAACGCCGACAGGGCCAGAAAATTGCGTGCATTGAAGAGATAGCCTATCGCATGGGATTTATCGGCAAAGACCAGATCCAGGCCGTTCTTGCCGGTATGGTGGATAACGAGTACAAACAATACCTTTCAGATGTAGTCGCCGAGGTCGACCGTGGCCTGTGATTTCCTGGTAACCGGCTGTCGCGGACAGTTGGGGCGTGACCTGATGACATTGTTTGCCACAGAACATTCGGTTCGCGGGATCGATATTCAGGACTGTGATATTACCGTTGCACCGGATATTCATCGCGCCATAACCGAAATAAGGCCGAGGGTCGTTCTTCACACAGCCGCCTTTACCGATGTGGATGGCTGTGAGTCCGATTCGGAAAATGCTATGCGCGTAAACGCCGAAGGGGCCGGTAACGTGGCTGTGGCCTGCCGGAGTGTCGGCGCCCTGATGGTTTACTATTCCACCGATTATGTATTCGATGGAAATAAAGACCGGCCCTACACCGAGAGTGACCGGACCGATCCGCAAACTGTTTACGGTCAATCCAAATTACAGGGTGAGCGAGCGGTCAGGGCGGCGCTCGATGAATATATTATTCTGCGTATTGCCTGGGTTTACGGCCGTCATGGCCGGAACTTCGTCAAGACTATTATAGGTCTGGGGAAGAAACAAATTGAGACAGTTGCTTCCGGAGGAGAGTTGCCGGATTCGTTGAAGGTTGTCGATGATCAGGTCGGCAACCCGTGCTGGACGATGGAGATTGCCCGGCAGACCCAGGCCGTTGTTTTGTCCGGTCTTCGTGGTTTGTTTCATGCGACTTCCGAGGGTGAGACTACGTGGTATGGTCTGGCCCGTGTGGTTTTCGAAACGCTTGGTCTTGACGTGAACATAGTGCCATGTACAAGTGATGAATACGTACGGCCGGCGACTCGTCCGAAGTGTTCGACTCTGGAGAACGATCGCCTGAAAACAGCGGGACTGAATGTGATGCGACCCTGGCGTGAAGCGCTCGAGTCGTTTCTGCATGAGAACGGAAGGGAGTTACTTAGTGAAGGTTGACATCGAGGGGGTAATAATTCGTCTCCTTGACAAACATCAGGATAACCGTGGATGGCTGATGGAGTTGTTTCGACAGGATGAGCTTGATGAAGATATTTTTCCGGCTATGGCGTATGTATCGATGACCCGTCCCGGTCAGTCCCGCGGCCCCCATGAGCATGCGCGCCAAACCGATTTGTTCGGTTTTTTCGGCCCCTCCATGTTCAGGGTCTCTCTGTGGGATAACCGACGTGAGTCACCGACTTACGGCGCTCATACCGTGATGGAAGCTGGAGACGACAACAATGCTGTCGTGATTGTACCGCCCGGGGTTGTACACGGCTACAGGAATATCGGCGATGTGGACGGACTTGTTTTCAACGCTCCGAATCAACTTTATGCCGGCAAGAACCGGTCCGACCCGGTTGATGAAATCCGTCATGAAGCCGACCCTGATTCACCGTTTCGACTGGAATAATCCTGCTCAGCCCTGACTTATCCTAATCCGCATTTTCCGGCGACTGGAAACATTTTACCGGTCATCAGGTAAATTGATTCCGTTTTATAGCTCCGCCAAACCTGTTTCGCACAGTTAATTCATTATCGTATTGACAGTTATATCTTCCGGCATGGCTCTTGTTAATGGTCATGGTGATTAAATGTCGGTGTGCCTGAAGGCAAGCCGATTTGATTACAGAATGAGAGCCCGGCCCGGCTGTGGCTCCGCAAAAGGAAGTCTTTGTATGTTGACAGGGAAGTCAATTCTCGTGACGGGTGGAACCGGTTCTTTCGGTAAGCAGTTCACTCGCACTGTACTGAACAAATATCCTCGTATCAAGCGGCTGGTGATTTACTCACGGGATGAACTCAAGCAGTTCGAGATGAGCCAGCAGTTTTCCGATACAGATTATCCGCAAATGCGATATTTCATCGGTGATGTTCGAGACAAAAATCGTTTGTACCGCGCCATGGAAGGGATAGATATTGTTGTCCATGCGGCTGCGCTGAAACAGGTTCCGGCGGCTGAATACAATCCGTTCGAGGCGGTCAAGACCAATATCATTGGCGGTCAGAACGTTATCGAATGTTCAATCGACCGCAATGTCAGGAGTGTTGTCGCTCTCAGCACCGATAAGGCCGCCGCTCCGATAAACCTGTATGGCGCTACCAAGCTCTGTTCCGACAAAATGTTTGTTTCGGCCAATAACTTCAAAGGTCAGCGGCCTCTGAAATTGTCGGTGGTTCGTTATGGAAATGTTATGGGTAGTCGCGGCAGTGTTATCCCTTTCTTTTTGAAGAAACGCTCGGAGGGTGTGATCCCCATAACCGACCCGCGTATGACCCGATTCAATATCACTCTGAGGGAAGGGGTCAATCTCGTATTGTACGCTATCGCCAATATGTGGGGTGGTGAAATATTCGTGCCCAAGATTCCGAGTTACCATATTTGTGATCTGGCCGAGGCTGTTGCGCCACACTGTCGCCAGAAAGTTGTCGGTATCCGTCCGGGCGAGAAGCTTCACGAAGAGATGATCACCGAAACCGACGCCATCAACAGCCTCGAGTTCAAACATCATTTTGTAATCCTTCCCTCGACTCCCTTGTGGGATGATGCCGAGTATATGAATGTCTTTCAGGGTAAACGGTGTGAACAGGGCTTTTCATACTCCAGCGGCACCAACGACCGCTGGCTGAGTGTCGATCAGTTACGACAGTTGATTAAAACAGAAGTCGACCCGGGGTTTGACATTCCGGAGAAGACAGAAACCACAGTAGCCCCCGCGCCGGGTTCACGTCTCTCAATGAATCGAATGCGAGAGGATCTTAACGCTCTGTCCGCTAATCGTTCAATAATACGCGTGCGTGATATGGCGGACGCTCTTTTATGAAAAAAACGGAGCCTCGGATAAAATGACAACTGTGACTGCTGCACGATCGTTTCTTCCATACGGGAAGCAAACAGTCAGACCGGAAGACATCGACGCTGTCACCAAAGTACTGCGATCTGACTGGTGGACCCAGGGCCCGATGGCAGGTCAATTCGAAGCAACCCTGGCTGATGCCGTGGGGGCGTCGGAAGCTGTTGTTTGTTCCAATGGTACTGCCGCATTGCATTTGACAATGCTGGCGCTCGGGATCGGTCCGCGTGATGTTGTGTTAACTTCGGCCAACAGCTTTCTGGCTTCCGCCAACTGTGCTCGTTATGTCGGCGCTGATGTTTGTTTTGCCGATATTGACCCCCGGACAGGACTGATCGATCCGGATCAGGTTGAAAAAATATTCAAAGAAGATACCGACCGGAAAATCAAGGCGATAATTCCCGTTCATTTCGCGGGACAGCCGGTCGATCTTCCCCGTCTGCACCGAGCCGCTCGTGCGCACGGGGCATTTGTCGTGAGCGACGGCTGCCATGCGTTGGGAGCGTCATACGAGCATGAATCACAAACCTGTCGCATCGGATGCAGCGCGCACAGTGATGCCACTGTTTTTTCATTTCATCCGGTCAAGCATGTCGCGACCGGCGAAGGTGGAGCGATCACTACCGACAACAAACAGTTGGCCGAACGCCTTCGCATGTTTGGGAATCACGGGATACAGAAAGATAGCTTCTTAAACACCGATATGTCTCGTGATTCTTCAGGTGAAATCAATCCCTGGTATTATGAAATGCAAAATCCCGGCTATAACTACCGCATGACTGATCTTCAGGCCGCCCTCGGAATCAGCCAGATGAAACATCTGCGCTGGTCAGTTGATCGTCGCAACGAATTGGCGGATTTATACAGGGAACTGATAAAGAATAGTTTTGCCCCTGAAATAGTATCCCCACTCGCTCAGGCTCCGGATGTTACCAACGCTTACCACCTGTTTGTTGTTCTAATCGATTTCGAACAACTGCGTATTGATCGTGCGCGTGTTATGAGAAAGTTGCGTGAAAAGGGTATCGGTACCCAGGTGCACTATATTCCGATCTGCCTGCAACCTTATTACCGCAACCTGTACAATCTGAAACCGGGGGATCTGCCCGGAACCGACGAATACTACGCGAAAGCGCTCAGCCTTCCGATGTATCCGGATCTTACTAATGAAGACTGCAAATATGTTGTCGAACAGTTGTATCGTATCCTGATCGACAACAGGGGGGAGTCATGAGCCGACAATCGGCAAGTGAAGTCCGGATTGGTCTCGGGACCGTGCAGTTCGGTTGTGACTACGGTGTTGCAAACTTGGCCGGGCAGGTGCCGTTTGACGAAGTGGAGAAAATTCTGGGACGCGCCGCGACTATGGGGATCAGGATTCTCGATACAGCCGCCTTGTACGGAACGAGCGAGGAAGTGATCGGTAGAATCATCGGCCCGGAACACCCGTTTAAGATAGTCACGAAAACCGACAAAGTATCAGGCGAGGTAGTCACTGAAAATGACATTGATAACATGGTCCGCACGTTCGAATTATCGCTCGGTCATTTGACTCAGGATTTTGTCTATGGTCTGCTTATCCACGATGTGAACGATTTATTCAAGCCTGGCGGACAGCTTTTGGTGGAGAAGCTTATTGAGTTGCAAAGCCGGGGATATGTCAAAAAAATCGGTGTCTCTGTTTACACACCCGAACAGGTCGATCGCCTTCTCTCAATTTTTATTCCTGATTTGATCCAGGTCCCTCTTAACATTCTGGATCAACGTATGATAGAGAATGGTCATCTTGCCCGACTGAAGAAACATGACGTTGAAATCCATGCCCGCTCGGTTTTCCTGCAGGGTTTGCTGTTGATGGCCCCGGACACTATCGACTCGTACTTTGACCCGATCCGTGACCATCTGAGAGAGCTTCACGAAGTATTCGCAAAAAACCGAGTGACACCTTTACAGGGTGCACTCGAGTTAGTGCTTAATCAGCCGGAGGTTGACAACATCATTGTCGGTGTCTGTTCGCTGGAGGAACTTGAAGAAATATGGAAAGCGAGCAGGGATAGACGGTCCTTATCCATGAACTTTAAGAGCTGGGCTCTGGATGATGTCGGATACATAGATCCTTCCGTCTGGAAACTTCATGCCGAGGCAGTGAAATAGGAAAGAGTGATGATTCTCGGAATTGTACAGGCACGTTTGTCATCGACACGTCTTCCGGGTAAAGTGCTGAAGCCGATCCTGGGCAAGCCGATGCTTTGGCACATGCTGGACCGGTTGAAGAACTCCCGGTTGATTGATAAGCTGATAGCAGCCACAAGCAACCGGCCGGATGATACGGAACTGGCCGAAGCGTGCGAACAATACGGGATCGATTGCTTCCGTGGAAGTCTCAACGATGTCCTTGATCGTTTCTATCATGCCTCTCGCAGTCTGTCGGCTGAGACTGTTGTCCGATTGACCGGTGACTGTCCGTTGATAGATGTTGACGTTGTCGACCGGGTGATTGATTTGTTTCAAAGCTCACCGTGTGATTATGCTACCAATACCAACCCGCCTACTTTCCCTGATGGTCTCGATGTCGAGGTGATAAGTATGACAGCCCTTGAGACAGTCTGGCATGAAGCCAACCTGCCCTCTGAGCGCGAACATGTAACACCGTACATCAGAAAACATCCCGACCGATTCCGATGTCTGAATCTGACTCACGAAACTGACCTGTCCGGTATGCGCTGGACTGTCGATGAACCGGAGGACTTCGAACTGGTAACAAAGCTGTACGAGGCCCTTTATCCGGATAATCCAGATTTCAATATGCGTGATGTTGTACAGTATCTCAAATTGCATCCGGAGTTATCCGCTCTCAACATGGGATTCGAACGCAATGAAGGACTGAGCAGGTCGTTGAAAACCGACTCAGCCGAAGGAATTACATGAGTACAATGGAAACAAAAGCCGATGTCCGCGCCAGGAGTCTGGCGTACCAGGAGCGGGCCGGAAATGTCATTCCCGGCATCAGCCAGCTGCTGTCGAAACGGCCGGATATGTTCGCTCCCTCAGTCTGGCCCGGTTATTTCGAAAAAGCTTCGGGTGTCGAGGTATGGGATCTCGATGGGAACCGTTATATCGACATGAGCATAGGCGGGATCGGCGCCAATGTGCTAGGTTATGCCGATCCCGATGTCGACCGTTCGGTATGCAGGGCTATTGACATGGGAACATCGAGCTCGTTGAACTGTCCCGAAGATGTTTTGCTGGCCGAACTGCTCTGCGAGTTGCATCCGTGGGCTCAAAAAGTGCGTTTCGCCCGAACCGGTGGGGAAGCTATGGCTGTTGCCGTGAGAATTGCCCGCGCCTGCACCGGTCGTGACAAAATCGCTTTCTGCGGATATCATGGCTGGCATGACTGGTACCTGTCGGCGAATCTCGGAACTGAAAACGCTCTGGGAGAACATCTGCTATCCGGTCTCGACGCGCAGGGTGTTCCGCGAGGACTTCAGGGGACCAGCCTTCCGTTCAGATACAATCAGCTCGACGAATTAGAGGCTATCGTTACAGAGTACGGAGACGACCTTGCGGCAATCGTTATGGAACCGATCCGTTCGGAATGGCCTTGTGATGGATTCTTCGACGGTGTTCAACTGCTGGCGCAAAAATGCGGCGCTCTTCTGGTTATCGATGAAATCTCGGCCGGTTTTCGCATGAACTCCGGTGGGGCGCATCTCAAGCTTGGTGTCGCGCCGGACATCGCCGTTTTTTCCAAGGCTATCGGCAACGGGTACCCGATAGCGGCGATTATCGGGCGTGACGAAGTTATGGAAGCATCGCAAAATACGTTCATCAGCAGCACCTGCTGGACAGAACGTATCGGTCCGACGGCCGCGCTCGCAACCATCACGAAACACCGACGATTGAATGTCGGCGACCATCTGATGCGCATCGGCGCGCGTGTGCAACAGGGCTGGAAACAGGCGGCCTTCAGCCATGATCTCGCGATTCATGTCGGAGGACTCGAGCCGCTGGGTCATTTCAGTTTCGATCATGAACTGGCGCAAAGTCTCAAGGCGAAATTCGTGCAACTGATGCTTGATGAAGGCTTTCTTGCCACCACCGGGTTCTACGCAATGGCCGCTCACAACGACGAACATGTAGATAGATACCTTGAGGCGGTCGAACGCAGTTTTGGCCGCCTTGCTGAACTGCTGGCCAGCGGAGAGCTGTCTTCGAGTCTGCAGGGTCCGCCGGCCATATCTGGTTTCAGGCGATTGGCATAGTGGAAGCGACAGAATGAAAGTTGTTATCAGAACAGATGCGTCGAAGCTGATCGGCACCGGGCATGTCATGCGGTGTCTGACGCTTGCCGACCAACTGAAACAAGCCGGGGCAGAGGTTCTGTTCATCTGTCGTGCTCATGATGGTAACATGAATGGCTTGATTTCGCAGCACGGTTACATCGTGCGCGCGTTACCTGGTCCCGATGAGAACCATAATTTATCAGCGGTCGGTGAGTATGCTCGCTGGCTGGGAGTGCCGATGGAACAGGACGCCGAAGAGACTGCTGAAGCCATACAGGGTGAGAGTGTCGATTATGACTGGCTGGTGGTTGATCATTATGGGATTGATGGTCATTGGGAGAAACGTCTGCGTCAGGATGTCGAAAAAATCATGGTGATTGACGATCTGGCGAATCGCTCGCACGACTGCGATTTACTGCTGGACCAGACTTACGTTCATAATTATCGGGATCGTTATCGTGATCTTGTTCCACAACACTGCCGACAGTACCTCGGGCCACAGCACGCCCTTCTGAGGTCGGAGTTTGCCGAGGCGAGACGAACATTACGTCCTCGCAATGGTCAAGTGAAGCGGATCATGGTTTTCATGGGCGGCGTCGACCCTTCCAACGAGACAGGCAAAGTCGTCGATGCTCTGATCCGCCTGAATCGATCCGAAATCCCTGTCGATATCGTAATCGGCGGACGCAACCCGCATCACCGACAGATCAAGTCTCTTGCTTCAGGCTATTCATACTTTACGGTTCATAAAAATATTAACTGTATGGCGACGATAATGGCCAAAGCCGACCTCGCTGTTGGAGCCGGAGGTACAACTACCTGGGAGCGTTGTTATCTTGGCCTGCCGACGATTACTGTGCTGATAGCAGAGAATCAACGGGAAATGATAGAGTCACTGGATAAAAACAACATTACGATAAACGCCGGATGGTATGAGAATCTGTCAACCGCAGATTTGACGAATCTGATTGCAAAAGTAATATCCGCCCCACACAGACTCGCCGTTATGGAACAGGCTTCGCTTGCCCTGATGTCATCGACCGGTGACACATTACAGCACCCGGTGATTGAGAAAATTATGGAGTGTTCTCATGTCATGGCATGACCAGTTCAGTCTGCGTCCGCTTGATGAAAGATATCTTCCGCTTATCCTTGAATGGAGGAACAGCGAACGAATCCGCGCCAATATGTACACCGACCATGTGATTACACCTGGTGAACACCGGGAATGGTTCTCTAGTATCGATCGTGATCGGAGTTGTCGTTATTATGTTTTCGAACATTGCAACCGGGCGATCGGTCTGTCGAATATAACGAAAATAGATCGTGCCTCCGGCAGATGCGAGTGGGGATTCTATATCGGCGCGCACGATGCTCCGCGTGGCGCCGGAACTGTTATGGGGTATCTTTCCATGGAAGTGATCTTTGAGACGGAAAAACTGAGAAAAGTTTGCGGAGAGGTGCTGGCTTTCAACCAGCCAAGCCAGAAACTGTTCAGAAGGCTTGGCTTTACCCGGGAAGGTTGTCTTCGGGAACATGTAATCAAAAAAGGTACGGCCACCGACGTTGTGATTTTTTCATTGCTGGTCAATGAGTGGC
>JAJRTA010000030.1 GCA_024278515.1 Candidatus Zixiibacteriota bacterium | reverse complement strand
CGAGGCGGGCAAGTCAATCGGCTCTACGGCCAATCTAAAGGACCTCCTGAGACAAATCGTGGTGCTGGCCTCATCGGTCACCGAAGCGAAGGTGGGATCAATCATGCTGCTGGATGAAAACAGCGAGGTTCTGACTATCGAAGCGGCTATCGGCCTGGAACCTGACGTGATATCTTCCACCCGTCTTCCGTTGGGCGAGTCGATTGCAGGGTATGTCGCCAAAACGGGTGAGCCGCTGGTAATTGAAGATGTCGAGTCTCATGATCAGTTCGGACGGATCAACCGTGAACGGTACGGTGCGGCCTCGCTGCTGTGCGCGCCTCTGATGATCAAGGGACGGATAATCGGGGTGATCAATCTGGCCAACAAAGAGGGGGGCGGTGTTTTCGACGAAAACGATCTCAAACTCTTGACCACTTTCGCCTCGCAGGCGGCGGTGGCGGTCGATGACGCCAACCAGTTTGAGAAAAATCGCCGGCGGCTGATTGAGTTCGAATTGTTACACGAAGTTGCAAGTGAACTTACCCGGATCAATTCGTTCAACCAGTTTCGTTCGATACTGACTGAGAAACTGAAAAAAGTTTTTCCGGCCGATTATGGTCTTTGGTTCGACTGGGAACCGCAGAATAAAGCGCTGGTACTCGGCGGCGCATCAGGCACCAGGCGTTTGCCGCTGACCGATTCCGGAGGAATCGATCTCGCCCGGGTGGCGCGTGACACGGTGTCGCTGGCCGGTATTGATCTTGAAAATGTCGACCTGCAGGATGTCAACACTCTCTCTGCGCTGGTTGCCTCGGCGGTGAAAAACAAAGAACATCTGCCTACTCCCACCGCCGCCTTTATGGCCGTGCCGATAATAAAAAACAACGAGCTGGCTCATGTATTCTGTATCGGAGCCGAAACCGACCGTCCCTACAGCCCGGAAGATATTTCACTGGCCAAACTGGTAATCTCGCAGGCGGCGTTGTTGTTCGAAAAGGAAAAGTCGCTGCTTAACGCCACCCGTCTGCTTACTATGGGTAATATGATCAGTGAAATATCGCACGATCTCCGGCGGCCGCTTACCACCATTAAAGGCGGACTGCAGGTAATCAAACAGAAATACCCGCAGATAGAGGATGTCGACCTGATGAAAATGGTCGACAGCGAGATTCATCACATGAACGAACTGGTCCGGGAGCTGGTCGACTTCGCCAACCCGAACAAATACGTTACGGAAAAAGTTGATCTGCGCACAGTGGTCAAGCGAGCCGCCGAACTGGTCGGGCCGGATTTGAGAAAGAAGGGGGTCAGTTTTCACACCCAGTTCGCCCGGGCCAACTGGGAACGAATCATCAACCGTAACCAGGTCATGGAAGCGCTGCTGAACCTGTTCATAAACGCCATCGATGCGATGCCGAACGGAGGAACCTTGTCGGTGAAGGGGATGATCGAAAAGCCGGCTCACAAAAAAGTCGACTATCTGGCGCTGAAAATTATCGATACCGGTGTCGGGATTCGCAAAGATAACCTATCCAAAGTATTCAACCGTTACTACACTTCCAAAGAAACCGGCACCGGCCTCGGACTGGCTGTGGTCGAACGAATCATTTCCGCCCACAACGGGACGCTGGCAGTTTCTTCGACCGTAGGCGAAGGCTCCACTTTCACGCTTTATTTCCCGTACGATCAGTAGCCTGCCACGATTTATTCCATAAGACCAGGAATGACAAGGGACAATCCGCCCTGTGCGGACCATCGTCCGAACTTCAGGAAACAGCTTTATTAAATTGTCAGCATTTATCCGCAACTGACTACTTCACTTCTGCGTTCTTATCAGCCGCCCCTTCTTTATCCGGTTCGATCAGGTTCCAGCCGAGGGCCTCACGGACCTTCTGAAGTATATCGTTTGCGATTTCCTCGTTGTCGATCAGGAACTGTTTGGCGTTTTCGCGCCCCTGCCCCAGCCGGTCGGAACCATAGCTGAACCAGGACCCGGATTTGTCCACGATTCCCTGATTGACCGCAAAGTCCAGCAGCTCGCCGTGGTACGATATCCCCTGCCCGTAAATAATGTCGAATTCCGCCTCTCTGAAAGGCGGGGCCACTTTGTTTTTGACCACGCGGACCCGGGTGCGGGAGCCGATCTGCTCCTGACCGTCTTTGATCGTGGCAATGCGGCGGATATCGAGACGAATGGTCGAGTAGAATTTCAGGGCGTTGCCGCCGGTAGTGGTCTCCGGATTGCCGAACATCACGCCTATCTTCATCCGAATCTGGTTGATGAACACAACCGCCGTTTTGCTTTTGGAGATGATCGCGGTCAGTTTGCGCAAGGCCTGTGACATCAGGCGGGCCTGCAGTCCCATGTGATGGTCGCCCATCTCCCCTTCGATTTCGGCCCGCGGGGTCAGCGCCGCCACCGAGTCGACCACGATAATATCGACCGCACCGGAACGGACCAGCGTGTCGGTGATGTCCAGGGCCTGCTCGCCCGCATCCGGCTGGGAAACCAGCAGATCATCTGTGTTGACCCCCAGCGCGCGGGCATAGGTGGCATCCAGGGCGTGCTCGGCATCGATGAACGCCGCAACCCCGCCCAGTTTCTGAGCCTGCGCGATAATATGCAGGGCCAGGGTAGTTTTACCCGAAGATTCCGGGCCGTAGATTTCCGTTACCCGCCCCCGCGGAACACCGAACACGCCCAACGCATGGTCCAGTCCCAGCGAACCGGTCGGGATTACCTCGACTTCCAGAGTCCGGTTGTCTCCGAGCCGCATTATCGAGCCTTTGCCGAAGGATCGTTCAATCTGGGTCAAGGCTGCTTCCAGCGCCCTGGAACGATCACCCACTGTGGTGGTTGAAGCCATTTGTCCTTTGCCTTTCTTTATCATGATTCTCTTACATGCCATCACAAATAAACTACATAGTAGTAACGATTGAATATATCACATTTGTTGCGAGATATAAATAAAAGATACTACTGACAAACGCTGTCAGTGAAATCCGCACCCTGCCTGAGTTTTTTTCGTATCGTAGGTGATCCTGAGCCAGAAAGTGTTTGACCGCCGGTCTGTTTAGTGTGATTATTGAAAAGGATGCCGGAGGATGCGAAACCTGACGCCTCATGGTTCCTGCCCTAAGATACGCCGATTTTGATAAATCTGTCCGGATGGTTCGGAGTCGCGTATTAATTGAAATGACCGTATTGCGGAGAGACCCGACATGGCTGTGAAATATTCCGATTTCGTCCATTTGCACACGCACAGTCAATACTCCCTGCTTGACGGGGCCTGTCGTCTCGATGCTCTGATCGCGCTGGCCAAAGAGTATCGTATGCCGGCCCTGGCCGTGACCGATCACGGCAATATGTTCGGGGCGATCGAGTTTTACAAAAAAGCCAACCAGGCCGGGATCAAGCCGATTATCGGTATGGAAGCGTATGTGGCCGGGGGGAGCCGGTTTGATAAACAGCCTTCAAGACAATGGCCGGACGGCGGTTTTCATCTGGTTCTCCTGGCAAAAAACCTTACCGGCTACAAGAATCTGATCAAACTGTCAACAGCGGGATTTCTTGAAGGTTTCTACCATCGCCCACGGATAGACAAACAACTTCTGCGCGGGCACTCCGACGGTCTTATCGCCAGCTCGGCCTGCCTGAAGGGGGAGATCAACTGGTATCTCCTGCGCGGGAATACGGAAGCGGCGGTCATGGCGGCTCGTGAACTTCAGGATATTTTCGGGCCGGACAATTTCTACCTCGAAATCCAGAATCACGGCCTGGAGCCGGAAGAGATTCTGCTTGGGAAAATCGAAGCGATATCACGGGAAACATCGATCCCGATGCTGGCCACCAACGATTGTCACTATCTCAGACAGCAGGATTACCTGGCCCATGATGCGCTGTTGTGTATTCAGACCGGGAAGCTTGTCGAAGATACCAACCGGATGCGGTACAATACCGATCAGATCTACTTCAAATCCGACAAGGAGATGGAAGAGGCGCTGGGAGATTTCAAGCCGGCTCTGGAGAACACGATCCGGGTGGCCGAGGCCTGTAATCTCGAGCTTGAACTGGGCAAACTCAAGCTTCCGGTCTACCCGATTCCGACCAAATTCGAGAACCCGGATCGTTACCTCGAGCATCTCTGTCGCGAAGGGCTGAAAAAACGATACGAAGAACATACCGATGAGATCGAGACACGTTTGAAGTACGAACTCGGCGTCATTCGCAAAATGGGATACGCCGGGTATTTCCTGATCGTCAAGGATTTCTGTGACTATGCCCGCAAGCAGGGTATTCCGGTCGGTCCGGGACGCGGTTCGGCGGCCGGGTCGCTTGTGTCCTACGCGCTGGGAATAACCAATGTCGATCCAATACGGTTCGAACTGCTGTTCGAACGGTTCCTGAACCCGGAGCGGATCTCGATGCCTGATATTGATATCGATTTCGCCGACCGGGGCCGTGATGAGATTATCAGGTACGTAATCGAAAAATACGACGAAAAGAATGTCTGCCAGATAATTACCTTTGGAACGATGGCGGCGCGGGCGGTGGTGCGTGATGTCGGCCGGGTGCTGTCAATCCCTTACGGCGAAGTTGACAAAATCGCCAAGATGATCCCGCCGGCGGTGGATATGACGCTGGAGCGCGCGCTTAAAGAGACACCGGAACTGGCGGAGCTGGTCGAAAAAGACCAGAGGATTAAGCGGCTGATTGATTACTCGCGCACCCTGGAAGGGCTGGCGCGTCACTGTTCCACTCACGCGGCAGGAGTGGTGATCGCCCCCTCGGCGTTGACCGACTATGTGCCTTTGTTCAAAGGAAGCAAAGACGAAATAACCACGCAGTTCGACATGAAAATGGTCGAGGAAATCGGCCTGCTCAAGATGGACTTTCTTGGTTTGCGCACCCTGACGGTGATCGACGACGCTGTTCGGATGATTCACGAGAACCATCCTGATGTCAAGATCGATATCGACAACCTGCCTCTCGATGATCCGAAAGTGTACAGGATTTTCGCATCCGGCACTACAATCGGCGTATTCCAGTTTGAATCAAGCGGCATGCGTGAATATCTCTGTAAGCTCAAACCGGAAACATTCGCCGATATTACCGCTATGAACGCGCTGTACCGTCCGGGACCGCTCGATTCCGGCATGATCAATACCTATATCGACTGCAAACGGGGGGCGGCCAATATCCGCTACCTGCACCCTGATCTTGAGCGAATCCTCAAGGATACCTACGGCGTGATTGTCTTTCAGGAACAGGTGCTCAAAATCGCCAATGTTTTAGCAGGGTACAGCATGGGCAAGGCGGACCTCCTCCGTAAGGCGATGGGCAAGAAAGACGCCGCTCTTATGGCCGAGCAGAAACGGGAGTTTCTGGCCGGTGCGGCCGAGCGCAATATCGACAAGAAAATAGCGGCTGAGATGTTCGAACAGATAGAAACCTTTGCCCGCTACGGTTTCAACAAAGCGCACGCGACCTGCTACGCTCTGGTGGCTTATCAGACCGCCTGGCTGAAGTGTTATTATCCGAAGGAATTCATGGCGGCCTTGATGACCTCGGAAATCAGTTACAGTGATCGTATCTACCAGCTTCTGGAAGAATGCCGCCGGATGAATATCAAGGTTCTGCCGCCTGATGTCAACGAATCGCGAATCGACTTCACCGTGGTCGACGGCAATATCCGGTTCGGTCTGCAGGCGGTCAGGAATGTCGGCGTGGGTCCGGCTAAGGCGATTGTCGATGAACGACTGGCCAACGGGCGGTTTGAAGACCTCGCCGATTTGGTCAGCCGGGTACCGATCAAATCGATCAACCGCCGCACCCTGGAATCGCTGATCGCCGCCGGAGCCTGCGACAGTCTGAAAGGAAACCGGGCGCAGAAATTCGACGCGGTTGAAACCATGCTCGATTACGGCCATCGTGTTGCGGCCGACTCGGCTACTCATGATCTGTTCGCGGT
The DNA here is from genome assembly GCA_024278515.1 of Candidatus Zixiibacteriota bacterium. Classification (GTDB taxonomy): domain Bacteria; phylum Zixibacteria; class MSB-5A5; order GN15; family FEB-12; genus JAJRTA01. The sequence continues at coordinate 15,317 of JAJRTA010000030.1, read as the reverse complement.
CGATGGGGCTTTATCCGACCGGGTGGCCCCTGCTTTGAAGGATATCCCGGAATGGTCCACCAGTGACCGGCTGGCTAAAGAGAAGCAGATGCTGGGCTATTATGTTTCCGGGCATCCGCTTGACCGGTACCGGGATGAGCTCGATTCGTTTGCTTCGTTCAAGACTTCGGAGTTGCACAAGGCCACCGACGGCCGTGAGGTTACGGTCGGCGGGATCATCGGCGCCCTGAAAAGCATGACCGACAAAAAGGGTAATCTGATGGCTTTCGTTACTTTGGAGGACTTTTCCGGCTCGGTGGAGCTGATTCTTTTCTCCGATTGCTATGAAAAATACCGTGAGACGGCCCGAATCGACAATATGGTCCTGGTCACCGGACGGGTATCAACCCGGGAGGGGGAAGCGCCTAAGATAATAGCCTCGGAATTGACCGGGTTGTCGTCTCTGACGGAACGATTCTCCTGCCAGCTCGTTATAAAGATTGATGCTGATTGCTCCGATAAGGCCATTGATGAGGCCCTTGCCACCCTTGAGCGGTTCCGGGGAAATTCTCCGGTCCTGCTTGCCGCTCGACAAAACGGCTCAGAAGTGTATATTAGGTCTAACAAATATTCGGTAAATCCTGATTCTCAACTGATCAATCAACTCAAAGAGTTGCTGGGAGAGTCGGGAGCATACCTGAGGCCCTTGAAGCAGGTGAATCAAAATGGAAAGATTGGATAATTAAATGAAAAAACAGATTTTGATCAGTTCCCTCCTCATGATTATACTGGCTGTTTCGCTCAGTGTCATGGCCGGTGACGACGAAAAAACAGCCACCGATACCAAACCGAAAGAGATAGTCTGGATGTCGTATGATAAAGGGTTGGCCAAAGCGAAAGCTGAGGATAAACATGTCTTTGTCAACTTCACCACCAGTTGGTGCGGTTGGTGCAAGAAGATGAATAAGACCACATTCAAAGATGCTGAGATCATCAGGATGCTCGGGGAGAACTTTGTCTCGGTAAAGGTTGACGGCGACTCCCGGAAAGAACTCGATATCGACGGTTACAAAATAACCGAACAGAATCTGACCAGAAGTGAATTTCAAGTCAGGTCATATCCGACTTACTATTTCCTGACACCCGATGGAACCAAACTGGGCGCCGCCCGTGGGTATCAGAACAAAGAACAACTGGCCAGGTATCTTACTTTTGTCGCGGAACGTCAGTATGACACAACAAAGACGAAAACTCAGCCCAAGGGAAAGTAAGCTGTGTATACAGGGAGCCTGTCATTTGAAGAATAACTATACAAATATTGGAATTACGTGGGGCGTATTGATTCTTTTGATCGGTCTGAGCATGGCCTGCTCCGGCGACAGGGAAACGTCAAAAACCCCCCGCGCCGAGCGTCAGTCAGCTCAAATCAAACCACAGCCGGAACCCCGGATCAAGCTCCAGCCTGATCAAACAGCAAAAACCGACGACCAAACGACATCCGATATCAATTCCGATGTCAAAACGGCTGTTGTCAATTTTCAGGCTTATGATATCGACGGTAACCTGCACAGGTCGGACGAATGGATCGGTAAACAACCGACTATTATCAATGTATGGGGTACCTGGTGTCCTCCCTGTCGACGGGAACTGCCGGATCTGATCAGGCTGTACAATGAGTATAAGGACAAAGGTATCGCCCTGGTTGGGATCTCGGTTCGCGACACGCCGGAAAAGGTCAAGAAGTTTGCCGGTATCAACAAAATGGAATGGCCATTGCTGATTGGTAAAAACGAGCATCTCTACGCGTTGGGGGTCACGACCGGAATACCTACTACGATCTTTTATGATCGCAACGGGAAAGAAGTACAGCGATTTGTCGGTCCCCGCAGCTATATGGTGTTCAAGGAGGCTTTCGAGTCAATCTGGTAGAGAGTTGCAACTGAAAAAAACATAAAGGCCGTCGGGAAATCAACCGACGGCTTTTTTTAAGCTGTTACAGCTTCACGAAATACTGTTCGGCGTGGATCTGCCCCGGCTCTTTTTTTGAATGTTTGACGAACCCTTCACCTTCCAGGATTTCAGTCATCTCCTCGATCATCAGGGGATGACCACACAGGAAAACATGGGTGTCTTCGGGGGTGGGATGTCCTCCCCATGCTTCATCCAGAGCGCCGTCGGTCCAGAGTTTCTGCACGAACCCGGTGTGCCCGTTCCACGGTGTCAATTCTTCGTGCGGATGGCTCAAAGTCGGCAAATAGGTGAACTGGGGGGAGACGGCATCCAAAGTCTGAAGCTCCGAATGGTAACCTAAATCGGTCGAATGGTAAGCGCCGTGAAAAACAGCAAACCGGCGTTTGAGGCCGGATGCTATCTCGGTGCGGATCATGCTCATATAAGGAGCCACCCCGGTACCGGTGGCGATCAACACGGCGTTGCATTCCTCGGGCACTTCCTGAAGGGTGAACATCCCTTTGAATTTCTCAGACATCCATAACCGGTCACCCGGTTTCAGTCCCAGCAGTCGAGGTGACAGCGCGCCGGTATGAACCAGGCCGATATAGAACTCGACATACTCTTTGGCACGTGATGAAGAAGCTATCGAGTAAGCGCGTGCGATCAACTTCTCCGGATCTTTCGGGGGTCGGTCTTCGGGCAAATCGGTACCGATTCGCGGCAAAGTGCCGGGTACTCCCAGTGTGGCGAACTGGCCGGGAGTGAAATCCGGCAATTCCCAGCCATCGGGAACAACACGCAGTTTTATCAGCTCTGGTCCGACCTCTATTCGCTGGCTGACCGTGGCGTTCGACTGTTTTGTGGCCATTTTCCTCTCCTGCTTCAAAACGGACAAGACGACATCCGCCTGTGCCCGGCGTCAACAGGGAGTCATAATAACGGCTCGTATTTCCATGTCAAGTCATTTAGGGCGGCTACAGCGCTTCATCCGGACAGTCGGGTGGCGGGGCCCGCCTTTTGAACATTCCCGTGCGTTGTGTACGTTCTCGTGTGCAACGCCTGAACACGCTCTTCCGTTGTGGTCGGCGTACATCCTGTGTACCAATATTGGCAGCTTCAAAAACACGGATGGACATCAGTTCACACTCTCACATATCTCGTTGACTTTTGGTTCGCTAACCGTAGATTGGGTTTCATGCAAGCATCTGGTCGCTTTTTCGAGTGTGTATCCGGTTGATTACGCCTGATAAACAGAGTGACGAACCCCTCTCGCCATATTCTCACGCCGGTTATGCGTTCGCATTCGTCTCCGCCTTAGGGGCGGGAGCGGCGACGGTGCTGGGCAAATGGAACCTCGAGGCTATCCCCGTTTTGCTCATGAACAGCCTGATCTTCACAATCGCGACCGTGGCGATGAGTGTCGGATGGCTGCCGTTCGCCGGTATCAGAAAAACTTTTGCCCTCACCCGCAAAGGCTGGTTCTGGGTATTGATGTTTACTGTCACATCGGTGCTGGCGGTAGCCGGGCACTGGGCCGGGGTGAAACGGATGGACCCATCGCTGGCCGCGTTCGTGGCCCGGACCGAGGTGCCGATCGTGATTATCATGGGTATCGTGATACTGAAAGAACGTTTCACCCGCTATGAAACGGTCGGACTGGGTTTGTCGCTGGTCGGAATTGTCCTGATGAAACTCACTCTCAGGTTCGAATACTCGACCGGGTTCTGGCTGGTGCTGGCCGGGGCGTTGTTTTTCGGATTGACCGAGTTTGTGTCGAAGATGGCCGTGCGTCATGTGCCGCCGATCAGGCTGGCTTTTTTGCGCAATATGTTAATAGCCGTCATATACTGGGTTGCCTTCGCCGCTTCGGGCGAAACAACCGAAGGACTGGATCTGGTCTGGCCGGGGGTGATTGCGCTGGGGCTGGTAGGGCCGGTTATTTCGAGGATGAGCTACCTGTCGGCGCTAAAGCGGATGGATCTGTCCAAAGTGGCCGTGATCAGCCAGAGTCAGCCGGTGTATGTTATACTGATCGCACTGCTGGTGCTGGGGCAAATTCCCTCGGTGCGTGAAACGACGGGTGGAATCTTTCTGGTTATAGGTTGCAGTCTGATGGTGTTCGGTCGCTCGCGCAAACACCGCCACGATAAACCGTCTACTCCCTTCGTTCGGGGATAATTATCCAGGCCAGAAGATAGGCCAGCAGTCCGCTGCCGGCAGCCAGTGCGGCCGCGACTACTATCAGCCTGACAATGGTCGGATCGATGTCGAAGTATTCCCCCAGGCCGCCGCAGATACCGGCGATCATGCGGTTTTCGCTGGAGCGATATAGTCTTTTGTCCATGCTTATCTCCGGAAGCTTGTCTTCGCGATTACTGTTTCAATTATTATCTACGATAAATACCATAGTTTTCTTCAGAAATTCGTTCGTTTTATGCAAGCATTATTTTTCATCCGGTTGCGACCGATTGACAACCGTTCGGGGATTCGCTATATAAACCCGGATTAGAGAAGACTTCAAGCAATGGAAGGCAGTTCAGATGATCGATTTCTCCCTGACCGATGACCAACTGGCCGTGCGTGATATGGCCCGCGAAGTAGCCCAAAAAGTAGTCATGCCGAACATCGTCGAGTATGACCGCAAGCAGGAGCCGATGCCGCAGCTTCTGCCGGCTATGGCTGAAGCCAACCTGCTCGGCTTCTGTATCCCGGAACAGTACGGCGGTCTCGGTATGGACTATATCTCGCTGGGCCTTGCCTCGGAGGAGATGGAATACGCCGATACCGCCGCACGGGTGGTGCTTTCGGTGCATATCGGCCTGTTTTCGCTACCGGTGCTGACCTGGGCCAACGAAGAACAGAAACAGAAATACCTCGTTCCCGCAGCCAAAGGGGAGAAAATAGCAACTTTCGGTCTGACCGAACCGGCGGCCGGGTCCGATGTGGTCGGTTTGCAGACAACCGCGGTGAAAGAGGGCGACCATTATGTACTAAACGGTGAAAAGATGTGGATATCACTGGCGGCGGTGGCCGACTATTTTTTGATCTTCGCCTGGACCGACCTCGAGAAGAAAAAGAACCGCGACCATTCCGGCATCTCGGCTTTCATTGTCGAATCCGGCTGGGATGGTGTCTCGACCGGATCACTTCACGGCAAACTCGGTGTGCGAGCCGGCAACACCGGGTTTATCTCTATGCAGGATGTCAAAGTTCCGGCTGAGAATCTTGTCTATAAAGAAGGAGCCGGATTCAAGATTGCCATGTTCTGTCTCGATCAGGGTCGCTACACGGTCGCGGCCGGGTCGTGCGGGTTGATCAAGGCTTGCCGCGATGCCTGTGTCAAGTATTCCAAGGAACGCAAAACGTTCACCGTCAATATCGAACAACACCAGTTGGTCAAGCAGATGATTGCCAACATGGAAGCCGGTTACGAGTACTCTACTTACCTCTGGATGAAAGCGGGCTGGCTGAAAAATCAGGGCAAACGATCAACCAGGGCGACATCGCTGGCCAAATGGATTTCCTGCCGCGAAGCCGAAGCCGCCGCCGCCAACGCGGTGCAGGTACACGGCGCCTACGGTTTCTCGGATGAATACCCGGTCGAACGGTTCTACCGTAACTCCAAGGGCGCGTCGATCTACGAAGGCACCCGCGAGATCCATACCCTGATGCAGGCCGATTATGTGCTCGGTTTCCGCAGGGACAAAGAACTGGAGCGTGATCTTCCGGTAGTCTCACAGTCACCTTCCGAAGAATCATAAGACAGTTCGAAAACAGCATTTTATCTCACGTTCACAGCCTGCTTTCAGTTCGCCCAAGGTGGATTTGTCTCCGGAGCACTGGCCTATGTTTTAGTAAGGCCGGGGCTGGGGATGTCCGGAAGAGTGCGGCCGGACGGAGCAGTTTTTTATCAGTCTGAAAAACGGAACTTCTCATAAAAATAGGGACTGTTTGCATAAATCATGAAACCCTGTAGCATGGTACAGAGTGTAATAAGGTGTGTAAATGGAAATAGGAATGAAAACGAGTTTTTACAGAACAGGCGAACTGGCCCATCAGGCCGGAGTGAATAAGGAAACCATAAGATTCTATGAAAAAAAAGGGCTGTTGTCTGATCCGGCGAGAACGGAGAGCGGTTACCGGCAATACACGCAAAAAGATCTGGATCGACTCGTTTTTATCAAAAACGCCAAGGAGCTGGGGTTTGCATTATCCGAGATAAAGGAACTTCTGGCCATTGCGGATGGCGATATCTATAAATGCTGTGATGTGAGAAAAATCGCAGAAAATAAACTTGAACATATCGACAATCAACTGAAGCATCTCAGAAAACTCCGGACGACTTTGAGCAAACTCATGACGGAATGTCAACGAGCCGACACGATAAAAGATTGCCCGATAATTGAAACACTTTCCCGAAGAGAGAAATAACATGAGAACGGAGTTTCTATACTTCGATGGTTGTCCCCATCATGAAACAGCTTTAACCAACCTGAAAGAAGTTCTGTCCGAAGCCGGCCTGAAAGAGAAGATAGAGATCATCAATATCAGGAGCCCGGAGGATGTTACTACACGTCGTTTTCTCGGTTCGCCGTCGATAAGAATCAACGGCCGGGACCTTGAAATTACCGAAGATGAAACCACAGAATACTCGATGCGATGCCGTCGTTACAAAAACGGCGAGGTGATGACCGGTTATCCGTCAAAAGAACTGATCCGGAGAAACCTGTCTTCAGCTCAGAAGGAATAGAAAATGATAAAAAGAATACTGACAGCCCTTCAGGGAATAGGTGCCGCGCTTCTTCCCAACGCTACCTGTCCGGCCTGCTGGCCGGTTTACGCCGGGATACTTTCTTCGCTTGGTCTGGGTTTTCTGATGACCGGATCGTACTTCTACCTGTTTATCGGTATACTTCTGAGCATATCACTGTTCAGCTTAGCCTATAAAGCAAAGACCAGACGAGGTTATCTCCCTTTCCTGACAGGTCTCCTGAGTGCGGTGATAATCATCGGGGGAAAATATTACGTTCTTTCCGATTACCTGTTCTACTTTGGCGCTGTTCTTCTGATAATCGCATCAATCTGGAACAATATCCCCGTCAGGAAAAGCAAATCCGCGGTTGATAGTGAATCCGCGGCATCATGCCCAAACTGTAAAACAAGTCAATCTTAACCAAAAGGAGTTACCCAATGTCTCAAAAAAGAAGGATCGAAATCTTTACGGCCGGTTGTCCGGTATGTGATGAAACAGTAAAACAGGTCCGTGAAGCCGCCTGTCCCGATTGCGAGGTCATCATATATGATCTGAACAAAGGATGTGAAACCAATGAATGCCGGGACAAGGCGAAAGAATACGGTATCAAGTCTGTTCCCGCCGTGGCTATCGACGGCAAACTGGCCTCTTGTTGCAGTAACAACGGTGTCGATATCGAAGCGCTCAAACAAGCGGGACTGGGACAACCGTTGTAATACCTGCGCGCAGGGAAGCCCCAGATCTGGTATCCATTTTTGCTTTGCGTCATGCTGAACTTGATTCAGCATCCAGAAAACAAATGTACATGGATTCCGGGTCAAAGCCCGGAATGACGGGGGATGGGGACACTACTGACACGTTGAAGAATTATGACAATCCGTCTTGCCGGACTTGATCCGGCATCCGGTTCTATTTTGCGTCATGCTGAACTTGATTCAGCATCCAGAAAACAAATGTACATGGATTCCGGGTCAAAGCCCGGAATGACGGGAGATGGGAACACTACTGATACATTGAAGAATTATGACAATCAGTCTTGCCGGACTTGATCCGGCATCCACTCACAAATAGAAACCTTCTTCAATCCATATTACTAAGGGAAAGTCCGGTCTCCTTTTCCTCTTGCCAAGCCATTTTTGTTCCTGTTAATTGCGGCGAATTGAAACCCCGCAAGTGTTATATGCCGAACTATACATGAAAAAACGTCGCTGCCAGGCATTATTCCCCGAACAAAATACTTCTGAGAGGCTTCAGGATTAACCGTGAGCAGTAACTCACCAACGGAAGTGTGCAAAGACGGCGGGCGGAACAGAACGATGAAGTTCGTTCTGGGACTTCTCAAGTATAGTCTGGCGGCCGTGGCTGTGTACTTTGCGGGAGCGCAGGTTGCACATCAGTGGCCGGAGCTGACTTCTTATGACTGGCAGATAAACATCGGATGGTTAATTCTCTCTATCATCGGACATCTGGTCACGTTCTTGTTGTTTTCCCGGGTCTGGTGTATACTCATCTCAGGTTTCGGGTATAAGGTCCCGTTGAAGTATGGTTTCAAGATCGCGTATATCGCTAATCTCGGCAGGTATATTCCGGGTAAAATCTGGCCGGTGTTCGGCATGACATACCTGGCTAAGCAGATAGGAGTCAGAGAAGAAGTGGCGGTCACATCCTGGATCGTCGCGATGCTGTTTACCCTGCCGTCTGCATTTATGGCGGGGGCTTTCGCGGTGATACTGTACCCCGACCTGCTGGCTGAAGTTCATGAGGTGCTGTATGGAACCACCGCATGGATTTTCGCGGCGGTGACACTCGGTGTTTCTCTGGTTTTGGTACTGGTTCCCAACAAGTTTCTCGCAATTTTCAATATCGGCCTCAGACTCTTCAAGCGGCCGCCGTTGGGGTTCCGCCTGAGCGTGCGCACGGCTGCCGGGGTGTATGGCGGATATTTTGTTTGCTGGCTCTGCTACGGTTTGTCATTCTGGGTATTGATCAAAGCCATTGTGGCGGAGCCTGCCATACCGGCTCTGGCCACCGCCGGTTCATTCATTCTGGCTTACCAGGTCGGTTATCTGGCCATGTTTGCGCCCGGCGGGCTGGGCGTGCGTGAGCTGGCTCTCGGCGCGCTGTTGACGCCGTTTCTGGGCCCGGTATCGGCAGGGATCGCTGTGGCGGCGCGGGTATGGAATATCGTTTGTGAATTAACGGCGACGATTATAGCATGGAATATAAAGTTTACTGACAGGAATTGACATTACCTATGGCTAAAAAACGTAAAATAATAAAACCGAAGCGAATAGACTGGCCGGCCAGAGGGGAAAGGTGGCGTTTTTTCGCACCCGCGGCGTTTCTGGGCGGAATCGTGGCGGTGGCTGTACTTTTTTCGGATTTCATCTTTTCCGATAAGATGCTGTTCGGGTCCGACATGATCCAGGCCGGTATCTTTTTCCGGTCCTTCCTTGTCGATTATGTAAACACTCACGGTTCAGTTCCGCAGTGGAACCCGTATATTTTCTGCGGGATGCCTTTCGTGGAGGCATTTCACGGTGACATATACTACCCGTTATCCGTTATCAAGTATGTGGGAGAGCTGCATCGTATGCTCGGCTTGATACTGGTTATGCACGTACTGCTGTCCGGTCTGTTTATGTATCTGTGCGCTCGTCAGTTTTCCCTCTCGAAGGCAGCGGCTGTAATATCCGCCGCCTGTTATATGTTCGCGCCGTACCTGGTTTCGCTGGTGGCTCCGGGGCATGACGGCAAAATCTATGTCACGACGCTCGCGCCGGTTGTCTTCATGTTTCTCGATATGGGCTTCAAGGCTGCCGGACTGGTCCGGGCGCTACTGCATTTCACCCTGGCGGGGATTACCATCGGTGTTATCATACTCTCACCGCATCCCCAGATGTCATACTTCATGCTCTGGGCTGTCGCTATGTTTACGGTTTACAGACTCTGGGGTCTGGTCAGGGAAAAGAAAGGTTTCGCCTGTGTTGTCCGGCCTTCGCTGATGGTGACCTACGCCGTTATTCTGGGTTTGCTGATTTCCGCGATACAATTCTACCCGGGATATAAATACACCACCACGTTTTCCCCGAGAGCGGACACCAAGAGCGGCTGGGACTGGGCTACATCGTGGTCGATGCACGAGGAGGAAGCGTTTTCGTTACTGGTGCCGGAGTTCTCCGGTGTTTCCACCAAGAAAGCGCAAACGGCCTACTGGGGTAAAAACTATTTCAAGGACAACTCGGAATCGGTAGGTGTGGTCGCGTTGATGCTTGCGCTCATCGGCCTGATACTCAGCCGTCGCCGGGATCGCTATTTCTTTGCCGGATTGGGCCTGTTCGCATTCATCTACGCCCTCGGTGATACAACCCCGTTGTTCAGGATATTCTTCTACCTGATCCCCAAGGTAAGTTCTTTGCGGGCTCCATCGATGATAATGTTTCTCATGTCGTTTTCGGTGGCCATGTTGGCCGGTATGGGTATGCAGTGGATCATGGATTCGGTTTCATCAAAGGAGGAACAAAGCAAGCGTCGGATCAATCTTACTCTATGGATCCTTCCGGCTTTTCTGGGGTTTATCGCGCTGGCTTTTACGGTGAACGGCAAGGGGATGCTGAACTTGTGGACATCGCTGTTCTACTCCGAGGCAGGCGCCACCATGGTTCAGCAGGGTGTATCCAAACTCGACATTGCATACATGAACCTGCCGTCGATAACATCCGGGGCGTGGTTTTCGGCTATTTTTTGCCTTCTCACGGCTTTGCTTATCTGGGTCTACCGGTCGGGGAAAGCCGGAACATTAGTCTTGCTGTTTCTTCCGTTGCTGGTGGTTGTCAGCGATATTCGGTTTGACCGGCGTTTCGTCGATACGGTTGAGCCGGATCTCTACTGGAACTCCAACCCGATATCAGACTTTCTGGCCGGTCAGCCCGGTTATTTCCGGGTGATGAATCTCAGCAAGGCGATAACGGAAAACTTCCTGCCCCAGCATGGGATCCAGGTCGTGACCGGTTATCATGGAAACCAGTTGCGCTGGTTCGACGGGTTGCTCGGCGGTCCCGGCGCCCCGAACCGGATGAACCCCAACCTGCTCAATCTCACCGGCGTAAAGTACCTTGTGGTTCCATCAAACGCGCAGATACCCGAAGGATATTTCGGTCCGATACCGGTTTCCGACGCCGCCGATTTCGGTCAGGTCAAGATTATTAAAAACGACAACGCTCTGCCCAGAGTTTTTCTGGCCGGACGATTCCAGGTGCTGGATGACCTGAAAAAGATACACGATATGGTGCTTAAGGCTCAGGAAGATTACCGCACCACGGTCCTGCTTGAGACCGATCCGGAATTGGTTCCGGACACGACCGGTCTGGCCCGGGACTCGGCCTGGATCACGGACTATCAGATCGACTCGATCACGATCGGTGTCAGCGCAACACAGAATCGATTGCTGGTGTTAACCGATACTTACTTCGACGCCTGGCACGCTTTTATCGATGGAAAACCGGCAAAGACTTTACGGGCCTACGGTGCCTTCAGAGCCGTCGAAGTGCCGTCGGGTACGAAGTCGGTAGTGTTCAAATATGAATCCAGACGGTACGCGGTCGGGTACATGGTCACTCTGCTTGCCTCACTTTTTGCCTTGATCGTGGTCGGTGCGTCCTGGTATCTGACACGAGGGGAACAGCACCGGTCTGTTGCTCAGACAGTCGAGTGAACAGTATCGGAAAACGTGCGTTCGGATTAAACTGCCGCTTTGATCAGCCCTGCGCCACCTTGGTTCGATGGTTGGAGTTTGAAATCTTTTTTTCGTTGTACAGCACCTGCCTGAGATACCGGCCGGTGTAGGATTTGCGAACCTCGGCTACTTCTTCGGGTGTTCCCGCCGCGAGGATGCGGCCGCCGTCATCGCCGCCCTCCGGTCCGAGGTCGATCACCCAGTCGGCGGTTTTGATAACATCGAGATTGTGTTCGATCACCAGCACCGTGTTGCCGCGGTCGACCAGTTCCTCGAGCACACGTAAAAGCATCCGGATATCTTCAAAATGCAACCCGGTTGTCGGTTCATCAAGAATGTACAGGGTTCGCCCGGTGGCCATTTTGGAAAGCTCGGTAGCCAGTTTGACCCTTTGCGCCTCGCCGCCCGACAGGGTAGTCGCCTGCTGGCCGAGATGAATATAGCCGAGGCCGACATTGGCCAGAGTCAGCAGTTTATTCCTGATGCGCGGGATATTCTCAAAGAAGGTCAGCGCTTCATCCACGGTCATGTCAAGAACATCCGCGATCGATTTCCCCTTGAACGTCACCTCCAGCGTCTCCCGGTTGTACCGTTTCCCTTTACAGACATCGCAGCGGACGTATACATCGGGCAAAAAGTGCATCTCGATCTTGATTATACCGTCACCGTCGCAGGCGGCGCAACGGCCTCCTTTGACGTTGAATGAAAAACGTCCCGGCAGGTAGCCGCGGGCGCGGGCCTCGGGAATTCCGGCGAACAGGTCGCGTATATGGGTAAAGACTCCTGTATAAGTGGCCGGGTTGGAACGGGGGGTACGTCCGATCGGTGACTGGTCGATATCGATGACTTTGTCGATATGCTCAAGTCCGCTTATCTCACCATACGGCAGCGGCGCTTTGCGGCTCTGGTAGAACCGGCGGGCGAGTATGCGGTAGAGAGTTTCATTGATCAGCGTTGATTTGCCGGAGCCGGACACGCCGGTAACGACGACAAAAAGACCTAAAGGAATCTCGAGGTCGACATTCTTCAGGTTGTTGCCGGTTGCCTGGGTCAGTTTGATAAACGAGCCGTTGTACTCGCGGCGAACCAAAGGTGTTTCAATTCTGCGCGTATCGGCCAGATACTGTCCGGTGATCGACTTCTTCGACTTGCGAATAGCACCGGGCCGACCAGTTGCCACGACCTGACCTCCATGCACTCCGGCGCCGGGGCCGAGATCGATGACATAATCGGCTTCCTCGATAGTTTCCCGATCATGTTCCACAACCAGCACGGTGTTCCCGATATCACGCAATTCCAGAAGCGTATTCAGCAACCGGCGGTTGTCGCGCTGGTGCAGGCCGATCGACAGTTCATCCAGAATATAGAGCACGCCGACCAGACGCGAACCGATCTGGGTAGCCAGTCTGATCCTCTGCGCCTCACCGCCCGACAATGTCGATGCGGCCCGGTTAAGAGTGAGGTAGTCAAGACCGACATCGCATAAAAAGCCCAGCCGCTCTTTCAACTCTTTCAGAATCTGGCGGGCGATGGTCTGCTGGCGTTTGGACAGCTTGATCTTCCGGAAAAAGGCGCGTATTTCCTTGATCGACCTGGCGGTTAGACTGTCGATCGTTTCCCGGTCCAGAATCACGGCCAGCGCCTCAGGGCGCAACCGTGCTCCCTGGCAGGATGGGCAGTCGGATATAGACATATAATTCTCGATCCACTGACGCACCCCGGATGATTCGGTCTGTTTGTAGCGTCGTTCGAGGTGCGGAATGACCCCTTCGAATTTCGATGTGTACACTCCCGAACCGCGTCCTTTGCCGGAGGTATGCTCGAATTCAAATCTTATTTCCTGCCGGCCGGAACCGTACAGGATCACCTTTTGTATTTCTTCGCTTAGCTGGTCAAACGGTGTCGAAAACCTGAAGCCGTAATGTTGAGCCACCCCCCTAAGCTGGTAACGGTACCAGTTGGACATTTCGGCTCCGCCCCAGGGCTTGATAGCGCCTTCGGAGATCGAAAGTGAGCGGTCCGGCACGACCAGGTCGGGGTCGACTTCCATCTTCTGACCCAGTCCGTCACAGACTTTGCAGGCGCCGAAGGGTGAATTGAACGAAAACAGACGCGGGCTCGGCTCTTCGTAACTGATATTACAATTAAGACAGGCCGCCTGCTCCGAGAACAACAGATCTTTCCCTTTGATATTGATCAGGACGGTACCGCCGCCGGTTTTCAGGGCGGTCTCGACCGAGTCGGCCAGGCGGCGTTTGGACTTGGCCTTTACAACCAGACGGTCGATCACCGCTTCGATGGTATGCTTCTTCTTCTTGTCCAGTTCGATCTCGCTGTCCGTTTCGACCACTTCGCCGTTGACCCGTAATCTGACAAACCCTTCGCGCAGGGCTTCGTCGATAATCTCCTTGTGCTCCCCTTTTTTGCCGCGCACGAGCGGAGCAAGCACCATCATGCGGGTGCCTTCCTCGAAGGTCAGGACCGAATCGACTATCTGCTCGACCGTTTGCTGAGTGATCGGTTGCCCGCACTGCACACAGTGGGGAACACCGACCCGGGCAAAAAGGAGACGGAGGTAATCGTATATTTCAGTGATCGTGCCGACCGTCGAACGCGGGTTGCGAGGAGTGCCTTTCTGTTCGATCGAAATGGCCGGCGACAGCCCTTCGATAAAATCGACATCCGGTTTTTCCATGAGTCCGAGAAACTGCCGAGCGTAAGCAGAAAGAGATTCCACATACCGCCTCTGCCCCTCGGCGTAGATAGTATCAAAAGCCAGTGAGCTTTTACCCGAGCCGGACAGACCGGTGATGACAGTCAGGCTGTTGCGGGGAATCTTGACATCGATATTGCGAAGATTGTGTTCGCGGGCGCCTTTTACGTGCAGGAATTGCTGGTTTTTCTTGTTCCGTTGTCGGTCGGCCATAGTACTCCGTCAAAAAGTGTAAACGGCAATATACGTACAAACTTCCTCCCTTCAAAGCGGATTTCCTGTCCGGATAGTCACTTATTTGTCATTGTCGCGGCACATGGTTCTCATGTAACCGGTTGCCGTCAAATTAACTTGACAGATTCGGGCAAACCGGTTTATTACGCCCGTTATGCAGGATCCGCATCAGGAATTTTTCGATCTGGTCGCTTCTGAGTGGGACTTGATGTTCACCTCTGAGGACCTCGAACGTCTGTCGCATATTGTCGATAAGCTGGGTATCGAAAAGGACATGAATGTAATAGATCTGGGGTGCGGCACCGGGATTCTGTTCGACCTGATCCGCCGCAAGGTGGGGCTGTCCGGCTCGGTTACCGGGGTCGATTTCTCGCTCCAGATGGTTCTCAAAGCGCACCGCAATTTCCCTTTTTCCAATGTAAACTGTATCGACGGCGATGTCATCGCGCTGCCGCTGACCAGCAACTATTTCGATATGGGTGTCGCTTTTTCCGCTTTCCCTTATTTCTCGGATAAACAGCAGGCAGTTGACGAGGTTCACCGGGTATTGAAACCGGGCGCGAGGTTTTTCATAATACACCTGCAGTCGTCGAAAGAGCTTTCAGACATCCATCATAAGATCGGCGGGGTGGTGGCCAATGACACTTTGCCGCCGGCCGATCAGTTGACAACGCTTTTAAGCAACAGCAAGTTCACCGATATACTCATCGATGACCAGCCGGGGCATTATCTGGCCTCGGCTACCGCAGTCAAAGACTGATTGTTCAATTAAATCAGGATTCCATTAACGGGGGACTTCAGCCCCTGAATCCGCAGGCGGTGTGTTTGACGTCGCAAAACGGCTTGTTCTCCGACCAGCCGCAACGGCAGAGGGAAAACTGTTCTTCTTTCAGGACGACGGAACCATCGGCCAGCCTGATCTCTGCATTTTCAGTCCTGATTATGGCCGG
>JAJRTA010000029.1 GCA_024278515.1 Candidatus Zixiibacteriota bacterium | reverse complement strand
GCAAAAATTGCATTCACCGTAACATCCCCGATGGCTCAACAACGAAAAGCGGATCGTCTCAAGCGCCTTTACTCTGCCCTCTCTTTCATAATGAGGATGCTGGGCAAGCCGGTAATCGAGTTCATGAACCCGATCGAGCTGTCTTTGATCAAGCGGCGGCGGCGGACAATTCTGAATCAGGTAACGGGTGTCCTGCTTCTGGGCCAGACGCTGCCCGGTGATATGGTCATTATTGCGATAAAAAGCATGGAACATCCGCGTGAATAACTGCTTGTCTTTGGCTACAGCCTCATAAGAGGGCAGTTCGAGCGTGTCTTCCGGAAGCTCTTTGGAGATATAGCACAATCCCCGCAGGTCGTCGACCGGTTGCCTCTTGTGGAACCTTTCGGCCAGTTGCACGACGGTTTCATCCGCCATGCCGTACAGAAGGTAGTCCGCTTTGGCGTCGAACAGGACCGACCGGCGAATGCGATCATCGTGAAAATCGTAATGGGCGACCCGTCGCAGCGAGGCTTCAACACCCCCCAGAACGATCGGCCGGGTATTCTTGAAGTATCGGCGAATCAGGTTGGAATAGACGATGGCCGCCCGGTCCGGGCGACGGTTGTTGACACCTCCCGGCGTAAAATCATCGGAACGCCGTTTCCTGCCGGTGGCTGTGTAATTGGCCACCATCGAGTCAACCGATCCGCCGGAAACGCCCCAGAACAGTCTCGGTTCGCCGAGGCGGGTTATATCTTTGTCTGAGGAGAAGTCCGGCTGCGGGATGATCCCGACTTTGAACCCGGCTTTTTCAAGAACGCGACCGATAACGGCCACACCGATGAACGGGCTGTCGATATAACTGTCACCGGTGACAAGTATCACATCGAGCCTCGTCCAGCCGAGCGTTTTCAGTTCTGTACGAGTGGTTGGGAGAAAACGGGTGGTCTTCATTTTGTTCAGCGGCAGGGTCAATCGTGCACCATCCGGACATGGTTCTCTGGAAACTCACGAGGGGCTTTGATCCCGGTCACTTTTTCGATCTTTTGTTTACGGTCACCGAATTTCATTTTGAATACCTCGGGTTGCAGATCGTATTACTCCCGTAAGAAACAGGTTCCTCATGCGGTGTCAACTCCGGGAAGGGACACTTTAGATTGATAACAGCAAATCAACCGCCATGTAAAAAGTTGCGGATGGTCCATCGCTCACTTAAATATGTGAAAACGAAAATGGAGACTTTATGATACAAGTGTCAGCATTAACCAAGACATTTAAGGACAAAAAACGCGGTCTGGTCCGCGCGGTCGACGGGGTATCTTTCACCTGTGCGCCCGGCGAGGTCTACGGGCTGCTGGGTCCCAACGGAGCCGGGAAAACTACTACCCTGCGCCTGCTGTCGACAGCATTGCGGCCTGAGGCGGGCACGGCTGTGATCAACGGTGTGGACGTTTCCGAGAACCCGCAAAAAGTCCGCTCACAGATCGGGTTCCTGTCCGGCAACACCGGCCTGTACGGTCGTCTTACGCCAATGGAAATGGTAAGCTACTTCGGCCGCTTGTACGGTATGAACACCTCTCTGATCAAAGAGCGGATGGACAGGATATTCAGTATGCTCGATATGCACTCTTTCGCCGGACGCCGCTGCGAGAAGCTGTCGACCGGCATGAAACAGAAAGTATCGATTGCGCGTTCGGTGATTCACGATCCCCCCGCCATGATTTTCGATGAACCGACCACCGGTCTCGATGTCATCAGCTCGCGTACCATTGTTGAGTTTATCAGGCAGTGTCGTAAAGAGGGCAAGACCGTCATATTCTCCACCCATATCATGAGCGAGGCGAGGCGTTTATGTGACAAAGTCGGAATCATTCATAAAGGTAAGATGTACGCCGATGGGACCATTGACGAAATTCTCACCCAGGCCGGTTGTGACAACCTCGAGGACGCTTTCATAAAGATCGTGGGGGAATGATCATGCAAATATCAAACGTTGCGACCATATTCAAAAAAGAAATCACCGACACCCTTCGTGACCGCCGGACTCTGATCTTTATGTTGCTGGTGCCGCTGGTGGCGATACCGGGGCTGATGATGGGTATGTCCAAACTGATGATCAGCCAGATTAGCAGAGTCGAGCAGGAATCATCACGGGTGGCTGTAATCGGGCAGGAACATCTGCCGGAAGATCTGAAAGCGGCTATCAGCGAATCATCCAATCTGGAGGTCTATTATTATGTCGGCTCAGAGGAAGAAGAACAGACCCGGGCTTTGACCGAAGGTGAGATAGACGTACTGATTGTGGTGCCGGACAGTTTCGCCACACTTATAGAAACGGAACAACCTTCGACCATCGCGGTCAAATACGATCAGGCTGAAATCAGATCGGAAAAAGCCGAAGAGCGATTGGAAAAAATCCTTCAGGATTATCAGGATAAGCTGGTATTGAACCGGTTGACACAGCGTGACATTTCAGCAGGGATCCTCGAACCGTTCGACATTGAGCTGGAGGATGTCGCCCCGATGCAGAAACTGGTCGGGGAACGTCTCGGCGCTATGTTGCCGTATTTGATTATCATCATGTGCTTCATGGGGGCCATGTATCCGGCCATAGATCTGGCGGCGGGGGAGAAAGAGCGCGGTACCCTGGAGACACTTTTGATCTCACCGGCCACGCGGGGCGAGTTCGTTATCGGGAAATATCTGGTCATTGTTACCACCAGCGCGATTGCCGCGCTTTTGTCGCTGGGTAGTCTCGTTTTTTCGATGACCTACATGGTTGATCAGTTGGTAGCGCAACTCGGCACCATGATGACACTGGAACTGGAGCCCAAGACAGTACTGCTGGTTCTTCTGGTAATATTGCCGTTGATAGGGATATTTGCCGGAGTGCTATTGTCGGTTTCGATCTTCGCCCGCTCATTCAAAGAGGCGCAGAGCTATATTACGGTGTTGAATATGGCCATAATACTCCCCGCCTTTGTTTCGATTTTGCCCGGATTCGAGCTTGATTATACTTTCGCCGTGATCCCGGTTATTAATGTCAGTATGATCATGAAAGAGGCGATTGCAGGAAGCATTTTGTGGCATTATGTCTTTGTAGCTCTTTTGTCCAATTCGGTTTTCGCTGTGCTGAGCCTGTTATTCTGCAGGAAATGGTTCGAGCGGGAGTCGGTTATTTTTCGGATGTAGGTTTATGCAGTACTCAGGGGAGAGACCTGCTCTTTCCCTCTGTTTATCGTTTTGCAAAGGTCCTCCGATAACACTTCGCACATCGTCTTCACCCAAAACTCCTGTCGATGATCACGAATGAACCCATACCTTACTTCTTTCGGTCGGAGAAGACCGAAATCGCTTTTTTTAAGATGTCACGCTCCTCACGAAGGTCGGCGTTCTCTCGTTGTAAACGACGCAACTCCGATTGCTCCGGAGTCAGATTCCCCGTCCCAACAAAGGCCTGTTCCTGCTGATTGGTGAATTGATGCTTCCAGCGGTGAAGAAGATTCTCACCGATTCCTAAGTCTCTGGCAACAGCCGCAACAGGGTGACCTTCTTCGGTAACCAATCTCACGGCTTCAACTTTGAATGCTCGGTCATACTGACGACGTTTCTTGGACATTTACACACCTCCGAATAGAATGAAACCCTATCTTCTCGATGTGTCAATAATTCGGGGGAGGTTCACCGGTCCATGACCAAGGGAATGGTCTGTCCGGTTGTGGCGAAACGGAACTCAGACGGCGCCATAACACCCTGTCACCCTCCCGTGGGGAGCAAAGGCCAGACTATCTGACAATAAGCAAGTACAAAATGACAAAACAGAAGACAGAACAACCCCTTGGAAAGGGTTTTTCAACAAGCTGCTAAGAAAAAAATCTATCAAAGCCTTGACGAATTGCAGGAGGATGT
>JAJRTA010000028.1 GCA_024278515.1 Candidatus Zixiibacteriota bacterium | reverse complement strand
TTTTGCGAAATAGACGGGGCCGGATCGGTCAGGAAACCTATTGTGATCGCGCGGTGATTATGCGAGTTGGAACTACATTGATGATACTATTCTCATGCAGCGTGACCACGCCGGCCTCTACTGTGTTCGATCCCAACAGTGATCTGCCCGATGGTATGGGCAACACTATCATGTTATCGGAGCCATCCCCAATGGAGCTGTTGTCGGTACCTTTCGCCATCAGAAATGAGCATGGCTTAACTGTTGAAACCGGATATGGTCGGAGATTCTCGATGAGCGAACTGGATCGCTTCTATTTTTCAGCCGGGCATCGTCTGAAAAACCTGAACATGGTTATCGGTCTTACCCAGTTCGGGAATAGCAACCTTTACGCGGAAAAAGCGGCTCGGCTCGGAGTGGGGTATCGTCTGGACTCGATGAGGCTGGGGTTTACCTTTTCGACAGCCTTGCTTGAGTTCGGCGGTCATTATGATGATCTCTCCTCGTCTACGTTCGGGCTAAGTGCCGGATACAACTTTTCCCGTCTCAAGACGGCAGTCGTTGTCGAGAATCTGACCCGGCCTCGTTTCACCAAAGCCAGTCCTCGCGCGAATATGATCACATCGCTCTATGCCGAGTTGCTCGGGGCGGGACCATACTCACTGACCGGACGGGTAACTCTGGAACATTCCGAAAAACCACAGTTCGGACTGGGGCAGAAAATCAGACTTTCAAAACACGGCAGTTTTTTCTGGGGTTTTTCCACAAAACCGGGTACTTATGGAGGAGGTTTTGATGTGCACTTTCGAAGTTACAGAATAACGTATGCCGCCACCTACCATCCCACTCTCGGACTGTCACAGCTCTTCTCAGTCAGCCTGATCGGGAGGGGAAAAAAATGATTCGCACGCGACAACAGATCGAACAGGATGAACGAGCCAACATTGCCCCCTATGCGGCCCGGGCGGCGGAAAGCCGGGGGCGGGTATATCGGATCAAGGAACATCCGCTGCGCAGTTCGTTCCAGCGCGATCGTGACCGGATCATCCACTCGGCTGCGTTTCGACGGTTGGAGTATAAAACTCAGGTGTTTATCCCGCACGAGAAGGACCATTTCAGAACACGTCTGACTCACACCATCGAGGTAGCCCAGATTGCCAGAACCCTGGCCCGGAATCTCAAACTGAATGAAGACCTGGCCGAGGCGGTAGCGCTGGTGCACGATCTCGGCCACACCCCTTTCGGTCATGCCGGTGAGGATGTCCTGAACGAACTGCTTGCGAATCACGGAGGCTTCAATCACAACCGCCAGTCGCTTCGCGTAGTGGATCTGCTGGAGCAACGTTACCGCGATTACCCCGGGTTGAATCTATCGTATGAAGTCCGCGAAGGCATCGTCAAACATGAGACCAGTATCAGGATTGAAGCGCCGGGATTCGATACCGGCGGCCAGCCGACCCTTGAGGCGGCCCTGGTTGATATCGCAGATGAGATTGCGTACAACTCTCACGATATCGACGACGGTCTCTCGGCCGGTATCCTGAAATATGATCATCTTATTAAAACTGATTTCATGGATGCACTGCGGAACCATTCAACAATCGCTGACGATTCATACAACGACTACTGCCGCCATGACCTGGTAAGACAGTTGGTTGACCGGATGGCTACCGATGTTATCAATGAAACTTATGCCCGCATCAAAAGATTCGGCATATGTGATATTGATGCGGTGCGTGCATCATCGGAGAAAATAGTCACCTATTCGGAGGATATGAACCAGCTTGTAAAACAGTTAAAGAACTATCTTCGGAGCAGGCTCTACAACAACCCGAGTCTGCAATCCAAATCTCAGCACGCCGGTAATATAATTACAATTATATTCGATCGTATTATCCGCAACCCTTCGATAATGCCGCCGCGATTCCGGATGATGCTCGACGACGAAAAAATCGAAATCGTAGCCGCCGATTATATCGCCGGTATGACCGACCGGTATGCCGAAGAGTTCAGTCGCTGAAACAAGAACCGCCAGCCCGACAACAGTCATTCTCATTTGATTAACCTCCTTACTTCCAGACACTTCGTCACCCGCGACCACCTCCGGTTTTACTGCGATTCTGAAAAATTCTTACTTTTCTCCCTCTTTCTCACGAGTCTCGTGGAACCGGGGTACTCCGGCCTCCGGGCCTCGCGTTTTTTGCCAAAAGCCCTTGCAAACCGGGATGATTTAACTTAATTTTGCAGCTTGGCTCACCGTCGATTAAACAACAAACAAATCGGCGGGCGATTTCGTCAGGATGGAAACGAAAAACAGATCCTTATTAAGTACAGGTATTGTGAACGTGAGACTAAGAGCAATCGTTATTATTCTTTGTGTGCTGATTTTTTCGGGGCAACATGCGAATTCGCGGGCGGCGAGAGACATAAGTGAAAAGAATCGAGGCAGTCAAAAGTCAGCCGTCGTTCTCGAACACAACATCGCCGGACACCGAATCGGGGCAATCGAGCTGGCCGTTAACAACAACGGCACTATCGGCACCGGCTTCAGAACAGCTCCTCCGGCGGATGCGTTTACCGGGGATCCGGTAGCCTCTTGTGAGTATCCTCGCGGCTCCAACGTGCAGTACCTGTTTGCCGGCGCTTTCTGGATCGGCGCCGTGGTCGGTCGTGATACTCTGGTATCGGTGGGTGCCGACGGGTGGTCATTTGTTCGTGAGTTCAATCCTGACGCGCCTCCTTTCGGAGCCATGGTAAAGCGATCCATCACAAACCCGGAATCCCCTCTGTTCCGGGATGCGATATCAGAAGAGGATTATATCAGCGTGTATACCGACACTATAACCGACGGGATCGGGCAGGATTATTTCGGTCGTCCGCATATACCGTTGAATATTGAAATCACCGATGCCTCTTACGCCTGGTCGTACTCTTACGCAGAGGATTTTGTGCTCTTTGACTATAAGATCAGAAATATCGGGTTCCAGGATCTTAATGAAGTGTACATGGGACTTTATGTTGACGCTGATGTATGCTGGGACTGCAGCAACACCGGCGGGTATGCCGACGATCTTTGCGGCTTCCTGCAAACCTATCCAAGTGAGTTCGGTAATTGTATTTTCAATGACACCGTGAACATCGCGTGGATCGCCGATAACGATGGAGATTTCAGCGCCCCCAATTCCGCCCCCCATGTAACAGCGACAAGAATTGTTCGGACACCATCCGAAGAGATGGAAGTATCTTTCAACTGGTGGATTTCGAATGGCCAGGCGGCTCTTGATTTCGGGCCGCGCCACCGCAGTGAGAATTTCCGGGATCTCGGAACAGGCGGCCTGGGCACACCGGAAGGTGATGTGAACAAGTACTATTTTATGAGCAACAAGGAATTCGATTATGACCAGGCCTTTGTAGCGGTAATCCAACCCACTGATACCACCTGGCTATATCCCGATCAGAACCAGGCTGACGATTTTGCCGACGGTTTCGATACCCGCTACCTGCTCTCTTTCGGACCGTTTACTATTCGTCCCGGCCAGACTCTTACCGTATCGCTGGCTTATGTGGGAGGGATGGACCTGCATACCGATGCAAACAACATTGCTAACCTGCCTTACAACCCGCAGCAGTTTTACGAAGGACTGGACTTTTCCGATCTGGCCAATAATGCGACCTGGGCCAGCTGGATTTACGACAACCCCGGTGTAGATACCGATAATGACGGCTTCGCCGGGCTGTTTCATGTGTGCTGTAATGACTCTTCATTCTTGCCGGATACTTTCTGGAATGAAATAAACCCGGATGAAATAGACAGTGTAGTTTCTTCGTGGGTTTGCACCAACGAGGACTCTTTCTATTATCAGGGTGACGGCGTACCGGACTTCCGTGGGGCTGCTCCGCCGCCACCGCCGGAGTTCTGGCTGGAACCGACGATATCGACTATCAAAGTACGATTCAACGGCCTGCGTTCAGAGACCACCAAGGATGTTTTTTCCCGCCGGGTTGATTTTGAAGGATACCGCATTTACTACGCCCGTGATGATCGAGCGGCCAGTTTCGGACTCGTTGCCTCATACGATGTCCGTGATTACAATA
>JAJRTA010000002.1 GCA_024278515.1 Candidatus Zixiibacteriota bacterium | reverse complement strand
TCGGCCTTGAGATGATGCAGGCAGGTAAAAGCGCGAAGCAGGCGCTCGAGGGGGTACTGGCCAGCGACCCGAACAGTCGCGTGCGACAGGTAGCCATGATAGACAAAAACGGAGTCGTCGCCGTCCACACCGGAAGCCATTGTATCGAAGCGGCCGGGCATTATGCAGGCCATCACTATTCCGTACAGGCCAACCTGATGGAGAAAGCTACCGTGTGGGATGCTATGGCGGAAGCCTATGAAAATACTGAAGGTGACCTGGCCGAACGGATGCTTGCAGCTCTCGAGGCGGCCCAGGCCGAGGGTGGAGATATTCGGGGTAAGCAATCAGCCGCCCTGCTGGTAGTAACCGGCCAATCGACCGGACGAGAATGGAGCGACCGAATTTTCGATCTGCGCGTCGATGACTCTCCCGAACCACTGAAAGAGCTGCGTCGCCTGGTGCAGGTCGCCCGCGCCTACGAACACATGAACCAGGGGGATATCGCGATCGAACAATCCGATTTTGACCGCGCCGAGCAAGAATACTCCAAAGCATCCGAACTTGCTCCCGGGAACCTTGAAGTCCGTTTCTGGCAGGCGGCAACTCTGGTCAGTGTCGGTGAGGTCGAACGGGCCTTGCCAGTTTTCAGGGAAGTGTTTGCCCTCGATGAAAAGTGGCGGATATTGATCCCGCGTCTGGTTAAAGCCGAACTGCTCCCGGACGACAGTGCGGTAATAAATCGAATCATGAGTCTGTAGAAATGTGACACGAATATGTCTGAGTCGGCCCGTGTTGTGTTTTCAAAGTACGACATGAGAATAATATTGTTCATTTTCGAATAATATAATCGAACAAAGTCTGTTGTCGACGAATCTCGCACGACTTCCCAAACCTGAAATCAAGCTGTAACTAACTGTGTCATTTGCGGTTAACTCACGGCAAAAGGCACCGGCAATCATTGGGCATTGTTATTGCTGTCATTTTTTAGAGGTAGCATGTACATCGGTGTGGTGTCGCATTCGCGCAACAGTGCATCGAGCGTGCATGAAACCCATTGATGAAGGATGCAGTAGTAAACGGCTTCACATCGAGAAGTCGAAACGAGAGGATGATAAAACAAGAGGATGAGAAGATGAAAAAGACAGCTTTGGTGCTTTCCGCCCTCGCTACCCTTTTGTTGGCCGTATGGCTTACAGGGTGCGGTGACGATCACCTTGGTGCTTTATCCCGCACCGATAATTCCGATGCACAAACGCTCAACAACAACTCGGCTGCCGCCGGTCAGACAGCGCCTGCGCTTATAGCAGTCCATCCTGCCGATGGAACCGTCGATCACCCCGCAACCGGGGCCATCGGTCTCCGCTTCAGCACACCCATGGATCCCCCAAGCGTAATGGGCAACATGCACCTGGTCGGCGGCGCCGATATGGCCGCCTGGATGGACAGCCTTGAAAACCATCAAGGCATGGGTGGCATGGGCGATATGATGTTCATGTCATTTATGCGTGACTGGATGGATTCGATCTGTGTGCCAGGCGAGTTTCAGTGGTGCGAACAGATGGACAGTTGCATTTTCATGCCGGACTCCGCCATGGAGTACGACTGTGATTATATGATCATGATGGAGCCGGGCGGAATGATGAGCCATGACGGCATGATGATGGACAGCACCGGTTGTCACAGCGGCGGTTTCCTTATGTACTATTTCAGGACCGATCTGCCCGAACACCTTGCGAGAAACCGGCAATAAGTAATCCCGGACAAACAGACCCGGGGACGACAGATAATAGTTTAGTTTCCTCTCTGCATCTGCACGTAAGTGAGTGTGACCTTTAACAGGTCACCTCACTGCCTTTATTTATCACTCTTACAATTTAGCGGCCAGGCTGAAAAGTTTGCTCCTGCGCTGAACTACCCAGAATTATTACTATGCCCGCATGTCGGAGATTCGCCGGATACCCGAAAAAGACCACAATCGATTCTTGAGCGGGGCGTAAGTGAACGTTGCTGAGTTTAGTTGGGGGAGTTACTTGCATTTTGGACCGTTTCAGACTTTATTGCCTGCATTGGAATATTATTCTGAGAGGAAAGGCGACTGATGACCACTGAGACGAAATCCAAACCGAAAAAACTGCTTCAGCGCGACGATGTGGAAGAGCGCTTCAAATGGAACCTGGCCGATATTTACGCTGACGAAAAGGACTGGGAGGCTGATTTCAACAGGGCGCAGGAACTCATGAAAAAAGCGGCGGACTTTGCCGGTAAACTTGCCGATTCACCCGCCACGCTCTATGCCTGCCTGAAAACCCGTAGTGATCTGAGCCTGATATGCTCGAACCTCTACCAGTATGCCCACCTGAACCGTGACCTGGACAACCGGCAGTCAAAGTATCAGGCGATGAGCGAGCGGGCGGCGATACTCAATTCGGAAGCCTCGGCGGCTTTCTCATTTGTTGAGCCGGAAATTCTCGCCATCGATGAAACGAAACTGCTGGCCATGGTCGATCAGTTTGATAAACCTGATGAATACGATTTTTATATCAGGGAACTGATTCGCAGTCGCGCTCATGTGCGGTCGGAAGAAGTCGAAGAAATCCTGGCGCAGTCTGCAATGATGGCGCGCAGCGCCGAGTCGATATTTACCATGCTCAACAACGCCGACCTGAAATACCCGTCGATCCGCGATGAGGACGGCAACGAAGTGATCCTGACCAAACAGCGTTTCGCCAAATTCATGGAATCATCGGATCGCCGTGTACGCGAGGACGCCCATAAAGCGTTCTACTCGGTTTATGCAGATCATCTCAACACTACCGGTTCATCTTTGGCTGGGGCGGTGAACCGCGATATCTTTTACAGCAAAGCTCGCCGCTATGAAAACTGTCTGCAATCCGCGCTCGACGGCGACAACATCCCGGAAAAAGTTTACGAGTCCCTGATTGCAACCACCGAGGCCAATCTCGAAGGGTTGCATCACTATGTAAAGCTGCGCAAGCGTCTGCTGAAACTCGATGAGATCAAAACTTATGATCTGATCTGCCCGCTTTTCCCGGAGCGCGATTACGAAGTGCCATACGAACAGGCGGTGGAAGAAACAATAGAAGCGCTCAAACCTCTGGGTGAAGATTACAGCCGGATGCTTCAGCATGGGTTTTCCTCGCGCTGGGTCGATGTTCGTGAAACCGAGGGAAAAGGCAGCGGTGCTTACAGCTGGGGCAATTACAGCTGTCATCCCTTCGTGTTGATGAACTACAACGACACTGTGGACAATATGTTCACGCTGGCTCATGAGATGGGCCACGCCCTGCACAGTTACTACTCGAACAAAACACAACCCTACCCGAAGTCACGGTATTCGACATTTGTCGCCGAAGTGGCCTCGACATTGAATGAAGGCCTGCTCGTGCAGCATCTGTTGTCCAAAGCCACCGATAAACTCGACCGGTTGTATATCCTGAACCGTCACGTCGATAATACGCTGGGGACTTTCTTCAATCAGGTTTTGTACGCACACTTTGAACTGAAAATCCATCGACACGTGGAACAGGGCGGGGCGCTCTCTCCCGACATGATGAACGAGTTGTGGACGGAGCTTACGAAAAAGTATTTTGGCCCCGATTTGACCTTCGATGACCTGAGCGCGCTCAAGTGGAGCCGGGTGCCGCATTTCTATATGAATTTCTATGTTTTCCAATACGCCACATCTTATGCCGCATCGCAGGCCATCCTGGATAAGTTCCTTGCCGGAGAGAAGGGGCTTATAGACAAGTACCTGAAACTGCTCTCATCAGGCGGCAATGATCACCCGATTGAACAGCTCAGGCTCTGCGGTGTCGATATGAGCACACCGGCTCCGGTCGAGGCGACTTTGAAGCTGTTCGCCAACCAGGTTGACGAGATGGACCGGCTGACAGCATAATCGTCGCCCGCTTCATTCTCTTTAAGATACCAGTTTGTCACAAGCCGGTTTATTATACCAACAGGTATCTCACTGCATGACCCATACATTTTAGTGCCGTTACGCCACAAGCCCGACGGCATTATTGCATCGGGTACAGGTAAAATTTGCTCTTCATAAAGCGCCTTGCCCGCATAAGTTGCTTCTTGGTATTACAACCACTAGTGTCCGGTAAAACTTAAGAAATGGCCTGGCCATCCTATAAATTATCCCCTGAATTGACAAGATTACAGAGGAGGACCAAGCCATGAGACAAGTAAATACGCTATTGTCGGAATTGCTAAGGATTTTTCCGAGATATGAATTTGAAAAGCTCGAAAAGCAGCATAAGGGGAACTACTACACCAAGTATTTCAAAGGAGCCATCAATCTTCATTATCTTTACGATCACAGCGGTTCATTACCGACCTTTATGGTAATGACCGACGGTAAACATCACGATATCAGGGTCGCCCGGGATGAGAAGAAACTTGATTTCGCCCTGCTGCCGGACAGCATCCTTTCAATCGACAAGGCATACCTTGATTATAACTGGTTGTGGGACTTGAACGACAGGGGGGGTGTGCTTTGTCACTCGGGCGAAGGATAACATAAAATGCGATGTCACCGGACAGCATAAACCGATCAAACACAAGCAGGTTGTCCGCGATGATCTCGTCCGATTGAAAGGCTATTGTTCCAAACGGAAATACCCCAATCAATTGCGAATCGTCGGATATAACGATCCCGAAACCGGCAAATATTATGAGTTTTTGACCAACAACTTTGCCCTGGCGGCCAAAACTATTGCTGATATTTACAAATCCCGCTGGCAGATAGAACTGTTTTTCAAATGGATCAAGCAGAACCTGAAGATCAAATCATTCCTGGGAACAACTCCCAATGTTGTTCTCCCCCAAATATGGGTAGCCATGTGCTATTATTTGCTTCTGACCTATATCAAGTATCAGACAAAATTCGCTCGTTCCATCACGGAATTATCCCGCATGATCAAAGAGATTCTGATGGAACGAACAATGCTCATCGACATCCTGTCGCTGAATGTGAATACCTTGAACAAAATCAGAGAACCGGTACAACAACTAACCTTGTTTTAACCGGACAGTAGTGATTTTAAGTATGATGTGTACGATGTCAACGCCGCCTTGATATTACTGAACAAGCAGATGATTATAACAGCCACCGATGTGGCGCTGATTCGACCGGTGAGTCAGCCAACAGAGGAAAAACCGGATAAACAGGCTGTTACCAATCTCACGACGGAGACAGCTATTGTAATAAAAAAGTCAGGAGCACGAAACTCCTGACTTTTTTATTTCTCTTCAGGTGTGCGGGACTATTTTTTCAACCGCTCCTCGAGGCTCTTGAGCTGATCGGCCAGTTCCTGAGGAAGCCGGTCGCCGAACCTGGCGTAGTGTTCCTTGATCATCTCGACTTCGGCCAGCCAGCCCTCTTTGTCGACAGCCAGCAACTCTTCAAGCGCCGCCTCGGAAACTTCGTTCTCCAGTCCGGTCAGGTCGATATC
>JAJRTA010000027.1 GCA_024278515.1 Candidatus Zixiibacteriota bacterium | reverse complement strand
CCTTGTTGCGCCTGGCCGAAGGGTCTATCGAGTAATCGAAGGCCAGTTTCTCAAAACTCTCGCCGGCCTTCAGTCTTTCAAACAAAGCCTGGGCCGTGTCCGGATCGTCAACCACGATATGTGAAGCACGTATTTTGTTTTCGAGATTTTCCCAGAAAGCCCGCACTTCCGGATCAGTGACTTTCGTTTTATCGGCCACTTCTTTCTTGTAGAGAATATCCAGAAGGAAACGATCTTTGTTGGCCAGCACCACCCGGGCCAACTCTTCCGAACGATCAAGCCCTTTCTCATAAGCCGCCTGAATCAGAAGATGAATGATAATCAAGCTGTCAAGTTGTTGTACTAATTGCTCATACTCATCATCCGGCGTGGCGAACGCCATATAATCAGTCGAATAAAACTGCTTTAACTCCTGGCCGGTGATTTCGGTATCTCCAACTTTGGCTACCACCGGCCCCCCCGAACTTCCACAACCCAACCCCGCCGTCAGAACAACAACTGCAATTGCAAACAGAAACAGTGTGTTAACATTCAATTTCATGGACTTTCCTAATGCTAAATAGTTTTTCCTTACTTGTACAAGGCACACCTGTAGCGGTTCCTGCAATATACGGAAACCCAGCCATGCAGTATAGGGATTGCTTTCAGAAATGCAAGCGGTTTTGCTGTTGATACTTAGCCGTTTATGGCTTACTCATAGTCGGCTTCAAGATACCCCATGGTCTGAGACTGACGATGAATTTTCTGCGACAATTTCTTGGTGAACTCCAGAGCCGAGTTCTCGCCGTACACTTTGAGCATGTGGTTCATGGCGATAACTTCCGAGATCACGGTAATGTTCTTCCCCGGGGAGATCGGCACCCGGACAACCGGCAATTCGACATTCAACATCCTGGTCATTTTATCATCGAGGCCGAGACGTTCGTACTCCTCACCATCCTGCCACGGCGTCAGATTGACCTCAACCTCGATCCGCTTCTGCATACGTATCGCCCGGATCCCGAAAAGCTCCTCGATGTCGATTATACCAACCCCCCGAATCTCCATGTGATGGCCCAGAAGCTCGGAACTGGTGCCGATAATCACATCAGGCGCGGTCCGGGTGATTTTGACGACATCATCGGCGACCAGACGATGGCCCCGCTCGACCAGGTCCAGCGCTACTTCCGATTTGCCTATTCCGGATTTCCCGGTGTACAAAAGACCCACGCCATACACATCGACCAACGATCCATGGACATTGACGCTGGGAGCGAATTGTAGATCGAGATAGGCGGCCAAACGATTGACCAGCTCGGCTGTGGACAACCGGCTTGAGATCACGGCGGTACCGAATTCATTGGCGGTGCTTACAAACTCATCAGGTGGAATAATCCCCTTGGTGACTATTACCAGAGGTATATCCTGCTCAAACAGCCGCTGGGATACTTCGGTCAAACGTTCGGAGTCCAGATGCTGAACATACACTATCTCGGTTTCACCGATAATCTGAATCCGCTGGTTGGCGAATCGTTCGAAAAAACCTGTCAACGCCAGCCCCGGCCGGTGCAGCTCCGGGTTGCTGATTACTTTCCTCATCCCGGACTCGCCGCTGAGCAAAGTCAACTCCAGGTCCTTGCTGCGTGATGCAAAAAACTTCTCTACCGTGATATTGGGCATACGCATCAAATATAGCAGCGACCCGAGGTTGAGCAAGAAAGAAAATCACAAGAGATTCTTTCCCCCCAAAAACCTCATGGCGATTCACATTGCAACAACTCAAGGCAAAGCATGATGATCCCCCTGCCGTTTGTCGTGCTGTCCGAGTATTCAGTTGATCTCCGTGGGGCACAACCCTCTCAGCGGTTCCGCCGATTGCACTGAAAGTTCGTGTTTCAAAAAAAGGTTTTTTGACAGCCTCTGCCCCTCTGGTGAAACCATCTCTCCGCCTGCATTGTTTTGCGGGAATTAAGCAACTATTTTGTAAATACGACTTGATTCATCTCAGAGTTTGCCGATAATTCCCACAGATAGTAACTTTACATTATGGCCAAGACCAAGGAAAAAATCAAAGTTCTCGTCATTGATGACGACCCCAAAGTCTCCTGGATTCTGCAGGAAGGCCTGTCCAGGCGGTTTGAGTTTATTTCCGCCCGCGACGGTATCGAGGGGATTCAGATGGTTTCTACCGAGTCACCGGACCTGATCCTGCTGGACATCAAAATGCCCGGTATGAGCGGCCTCGAGGTACTCGAGCGGCTCAACAAAGTCGAAAACCGTCCCGAGGTGATAATGGTCTCCGGGCACGGTGATACGCAATACGTAGTCGATTCGGTCAAGCTGGGCGCGGCGGAGTTTATCAATAAACCGTTCGATGTGCAGGAGATAGAGATTCATATCAACGGTGTGCTCGAACGCAGTCGTCTGAAATCGGAAGTACGCCAGCTGAAAGATGCGCTGGAATCAAAAAATGACGCTTATTCAGGATTCATCGGCGATTCCGAGGCGATGCGCAAAGTCAAGTCGGTGATCGAACAGGTAGCCGATTCGGAACTGACCGTGCTGATTCGCGGTGAATCAGGCACCGGCAAGGAAATAGCCGCCCGTTCGCTGCATCAGCTTTCACGACGGGCCAATCATCCGTTTATAAAGGTCAACTGTGCCGCCATCCCGCGCGATCTTCTGGAAGCGGAGCTGTTCGGTTACGAAAAAGGGGCTTTCACCGGCGCTCACAAAACCAAGCAGGGACGGTTTGAACTGGCCGACAAAGGAACTATCTTCCTCGATGAAATCGGCGACATGTCGATGGAACTGCAATCGAAGCTTCTGCAGGTTCTGGAGCAGCAGGAGTTTGTCCGGGTCGGCGGGATAAGCAATATCCGTGTGGATGTCCGGATTATCTGCGCTACCAACCGCGATCTTGAAGCGGCCATAAAAGAACGCGGATTCCGCGATGACCTGTTTTACCGGTTGAACGAAATCACTCTTTTCTTACCGCCGCTGCGGGTTCGACAGGAAGATATCCCGCTGCTGGTCAATTATTTTATCGATAAGTACGCCGGTCTGTACAACAAAGAGATTTCTCACCTTTCTTCTGAGGTGATTTCTCAACTGACATCGTTCAGCTGGCCCGGCAATGTCCGCCAGCTTGAAAATATGATCAAGCAGGTGGTGGTCCGTGAGGATGAGTCGATCATCACCGATCTGATTCGAGCCTCAGCCAACCAGACAGTCAGAGCCGCCACCGCAGAGGTCGCACAGCCCGAACTTGTTCCGGCTATGGCCGGAGGAGCGGGTGATGAAGGCTACTCGCTGAAAGACCGCATCGGCAAGATTATCGCCAACGAAGAAAAGAAACTTATTGCCGAAGTGCTTACCAAGACCAACTGGAACCGTCGTCGGGCCGCCGAACTTCTTGAAATCAGTTATCGCTCGCTGCTTTACAAGATCAAAGATTACAACCTCAACACCACCAGGTAATTCAGCGACAAGACAATCCGCCAAAGCCCGTCAGACTACATGACCTTCTCCGATAATAATGTCTGAAGGTTCGTGCTTCAGAAAAAACGGCTTGTCTCGCCGGACCTGATCCGGCATTGTTACCTGAACTAATGGGGAAAGTCCGAACAAATCTACTCTTGTTAACACATAACCTGTCTGCATCTTATATGTAATATCAGCATATTGATATCTGTGCATTTTTTGTGCAATTAACTGCACCTGCAATCTATGACAACTTTAAGACTGTTCATATTATGTTGATAAAGTTATCTCTATTGGTATCGCTATATCGTTGATTTACAATAACATAAAAATAGACGTCTCTATTATGCCTGAGGTTATCCACCAAATCAAAGGTGGTTGTTTTCGTGGAATGATTATTGCTGTATAAAAAGTGAACAAGTGTCTGTTGCTGTCGATAAACGGCGGAAGAAAATTATGAAAGTATCAATAGCGCCAAATGTAAAGCCGTTTGTTGAGCGTGTCGGATTAGAACTCCGGCGTGCTGAGCGATATCGCATATTTGTTTCCTTGATTGTTTTTGACCTGAATGCTCTTAAGTCCAACTCCAATTCACCGAATGCGGTTGATTTGGCCCGTCTTCTTGATTTGGTGGCCGGGAATACACGCTCCGTGGATTATCCGGCCCTGATTGATTCAGGCAAGGTTGCGATTCTTTTACCGGAAACGCCTCGTCAGGGAGCCGAAGTAGCCGGTCGTCGTGTTGTCGAATTGATCAGAAAGAAGTATCCCCCGACCAACTCCACCAATGGCGAGCAATACATCCCGCTGGAGATGGCTTCATACCCTGATGCCGCCGGCGCTCGCACGGTGCAGGAGATGCTGGGCGAACTGAGCGGGAGTGAATCCGCAAACTGAAAACCCCTGTTTAATAATACCTCCCATTTCCCTGGTGGCCGCCCTACCCCTCGGACGGCCACTTTCTTTTGACCGGTCCGTTCGATTAGTATAGGTGGCAGGGTGTCTTCTACGCACTTTGAAAATAACACTACCGGGAGCAGGGATTAAAGCAACCGACCGGCCCGAACCCGTTCGTCCATGAGACGGCAACCCTCAAGCAGAATGTCTTCATTGCGGCGGCTGTTGTTCGCAGGGGGAAGCTCATCGGTCGATACCGGCTGCACCGACCAGGAACCCTCCGCCCAGGTTATCGCTTCATAAACAGCCTGAGCTCCTTCCAGATCACCCAGCCGGGCATAAGATATATTGCCGTTGGCCAGATACATTATCAGCTCCCTGCCGTCTGATGGTGACGTTACCGTTATTTTCACCGTCCGGCGGCTGGGCCCGAGCGCCTGGAGTAAATCGATCAGGTTCAAATCGGCGATACGGCCGTGGCTTCCGGCAGAGGTCTGTTGATCGGACATCAACTGACTGTCCTGAAGTTGCAGTCGATTTTGAACTTTTCTGAGCTTGGACACCAGCATATCAAGGCTGACATCCCCCGGAATAATATCCTCAATTCCTCTGTCCAGAAGCGGGGTCATCGACTTTGCGGCGTGACCGGGGACAATCAAAAAAGTCGGATGGGCCGTCACCGGCACACCGTCCTTTTCCAGACCTTCCACGAATTGCTCAATAGTATTGAAGTCTCCGTCAAGGATCAGTATGGCCATATCGGGGTCGCTTCGCTTGCAAAGATCGATAAAGGAATCACGGGATAATTGTGATATGGTACGGAATCCTTCATTCTGCAACCTGCGCTCTATGGGGTAAAGCATCCCTGCGTTCCGGGCAAACAGCATTATCTGACCGTACTTGCCAATCGCCTGATCATGAAGAACTTCGGTTTGCAGCATGGCGATAAAAGACTCGACCACCTCCGGAAGGAACAGCCTTCCGGACAGTTCCCGGCACTTCTTTTTGATGGCGTCGAACCGATCAAGCGACAGCTTTTCATGCACGTTTATAGTTTCACAGTACAGATCAACAATAGTGAGGATATTTCCGCCGAGAACCTCGATCGGCAACCGTTTCGTATACTTGTTGTCGAGATCTTTGTACATTGATTTAAGAATGCCCACTATCACCGGAGAAAACTCCAGCGAAGCCAACAGTTTGGCCGAGAGGGCTATCCACGATTTCTGGTCGCGTGAACCGTCATCCTGGTAGTAGTGACGAGAAAGGTCGTGCAAATAGGCGGCGTTGGTGATTACTGAACTATCCTTGACCGGCAGTTTCATCTGCGCGCACAGGCGGTCGACATAACTTCCTACCGCCCCGGCATGATTATCCGGATGCTCGCTTTTAAGCCCAAGCAGGGAGCTGAACAACTCGAGGTTCTTATCCAGCAGGCTCGGCTCTCCGCTCGGGGCATTTGAGGCCAGAATCAGGGACGATACGGACTCGTAATAATGTACGCTCGTGCTGGGAGAGCTTTTTCTGAGACGATCGATCAGGTCGATATAATCACCGGGAACCGTATCTTTGATCAATACCGCCTTGAAGCTTTTTGACTCGGTAATCTCGATCGCTTCATCAGCCGAATCGGTGACTGTCACCTGATATCCATCCCGCTCAAACAATGACTGCAACAGGGGACCGGAGTATTCTTCGTCGGTTACAAGGAGTATCTCCGGTTGAGATTTTTCTGTTTCCGCGGTTGCGTCTTCCGATTGTACAACAGTGTCATCATTATCACCTCCGGTAGCGTCATCAGGTATTTCAAGAAGAAGGCGATCTTCGAGGGTGATATTCCGCCCCTGATAATACCGGGTAATCGCGGTATTGAGAGCCAGTTCGGCGGCTATGTAGAGCTTTATCTTCTTACCGCGGGCCACAAAACCGAGCTCGTTGATCAGGCTTTGATCGGTAGGTGTCTCACACGCTATTTTCAAAAGGTTGTTTTCCGGATCATAGTCGAACGGCATCACTCTGCGGGCAACCGCGACCTTTGACGGTATCAGCTTGACCACCGCTTCAGGAATATTCAGGGGAGACAGAACAACTCCTTCACAACCGAACTGTATGGCCAGCGCTCGCACCAGGCCGGCTTCATCGATATAGCGATGATACATCAGTTGCGAACCGAGCTTGCCGCCGTGCGCTTTCTGACGCATCAACGCCTCTTTGATCTGGGCCTCAGATATAAGCCCTTCCTTCACGAGGATTTCATCAAGACGGATACGCTGTGAGCTGTTATTGGTCATAATTGTGCAGGTTCCATGTCGTTCGACGGTGTCTTCTCAATAAAGATCGAGGGATCCGAGGCAACCCGAATCGCCTCCTCGGGCGTAATTTTCCCTGAGTCCACCAGCGCTTTCAGGTGATTGTCCAGCAGCCGCATACCTTTCTTGCGGCCGGTCTGGATCGCTGTCGATATCTGATAAGTTCGTTCTTCGCGAATCATCGCCTGAATTGACGACGACCGTATCATCAGTTCATAAGCCACGATTCGTCCGGAGCCATCAGCCAGCCTTAGCAACTGCTGCGAAATCACGCCGAGCAGGCTGTCGGCCAGCATCACCCTTATCTGTTGCTGTTGATCGGACGGGAATACATCGGTGATCCGTTCGATGGAAGAAACCGCGCTGGAAGTGTGCAGGGTGCCGAGGACCAGCAGGCCTACTTCGGCGGCGGTGATGGCCAGTGAAATAGTCTCGGTATCCCGCATCTCTCCCACCAGAATGACATCGGGGTCTTCTCTCAGGGCGGCTCGCAGGGCGGTGGCGAAGGAACTGGAATGCAGCCCGATCTGCCGCTGGCTGATTAACGAGTTTTTGTTCTGATGGATATACTCGATAGGGTCTTCCAGGGTGATTACATGCCGCGATTCATGGGTGTTGATATGATCGATCATAGCGGCCAGGGTGGTCGATTTCCCGGAATTGGTCGGGCCGGTCACCAGAAGCAGGCCGGACCTGGACCTTGCCAGATCGCAGATATTCTGAGAAAAACCAAGTGAGAGTAAATCCGGTATGTCACTATTTATAGTCCTGATGGCCGCTGATATACCGGTATGAGTACGGTACAGATTCACCCGAAACCTGCCGCCGCCGGCGACACTATGGGCGAAATCAAGGTCGCCTGTCTTCTCAAATTGACGTATCTGAGTGTCGGACAGTATTTCATAGACCAACTGGCGGATGTTTTCTTCGCTTAAGCTCTTGTGCCGGGTTTTGGATAAAGAGCCGTTCTTGCGTATCATCGGCACCGTACCGGCCGACAGGTGTAAATCGGAAGCTCCGGCATTACTGACAATTCTCAACAGATCATCGATTTTAGGCATAGTCTCATCTAAGTCCGTATTATCCGTTATCTGTTGATTTATCGGCGGTTTGGGTGGACAAGTTTAAGGGCCGAACATTCTGCCCGGATCAGTGTGGAGTTCTCAGTTTCTTGTTGCATCTTTATGGGATATTTGTTTTATGGATATATGCCGCCGCGCGTGAGAAAAACCCGGACCAAAAGCCCCTCGCTGGCTCAGAGTTTTGTCAAAAAACTGTCGTCAGCCGATGCCCGGTTTCGCCGCAAGGTGGTCCGGTTCACTTACTGGGGGGTGGGCATCCTGTTTTTCTATTCACTGGCGGTCGGTAATTATTCCATCCCCCGTATTATTCGGCTGGAGATGGAAAAATCTGAGTTGATCGAGTCCAACCGGGAGCTTTTGGTCAACCTGATCGATAACGATCGTATCCGCAAGAAACTCGAATCCGACCCGGTCTTTCTGGAGCATATCGCCCGCACCAGGTTTCGCCTCACTCGCCCCAACGAGACTATCTACCTTTTTCGCTCGCAGTAGCTTAATCTTTGATTAACGGACCGGTTAAACGAAACCGACCGTCCGTTCGTCACGAAATATCAACCAGCCCCGACCGTTCCTGTCATTCTCACGTTTGGGAACTGTTGAAAAAATCTGCTTACGTTTTCCGGCGTTCCGCAACCGGCTGACTGCCGGTAACGCGGAAGTATGACGCGAGGCGGACATAAAGAGCCGCCTCGCTTTTTTTATTTTCGCATTATTCAAACACAGCTTCTCTTTCGCTTAGGAGCCATCCGGTCAGGCAAAAACAGATTGCTCAGCTCCCGGCCCGGGCCTATCTTGCCGCATCTTACGGTTATGAACTATATCAGAATAAGACAAACAGCCGGACTCATGCTTCTTACTGCCGGTTTGACCTCGGCGGTTGCTTTCGATTCGATTGCCCGATGGTTCTTTTTCCTCAGTCCCGACAAGATCATTCATGAGGACACCCTGCTCGAGCTGCGCATCGTCCTCAGCTCGCTCGCGGCCATCGGTGTTTTCCTGCTGTTCAGGTCAGCCGTACTAATGCATGTTCGAAAAGTCCACAGCTTCATTCTTAACGCGCCGAGACGTGAGTTCCTGATCATCATGCTGACGCTTGGGTTCTGCCTTCGGTTTGTCGTTGTCTCTTTCATGGAGATACCTCTGTACATAGATTACAAAGGTTACGACGAACTGGCCCGGACCTGGGTTCAGAAAGGGGGATACTACAACGGCGAGCATCTTACCGGCTACTACCCGGTGGGCTATCCGTTCTTTCTGTCGCGTCTGTATTTACTGTTCGG
>JAJRTA010000026.1 GCA_024278515.1 Candidatus Zixiibacteriota bacterium | reverse complement strand
CGTCACTTTATCGACCTTGGGAGCATTGTTTTTGCTTTTTCTGTCCGCATTCCTGCTTAGTATTGCAATACTGATTGTAATTACCGTTAACCGCTGGTCGGTTCGTATCGCTATTTACATGGGAGCTTTTCTCATCGCTATGACGATAAGCGGTATAGGTTCCCAGCTATGGCAACCACGAATAGCTCTTCAACCCGGTTATCATAAGGAGATGTATCACTTCCAGGAGCACCCTGGTCTCAAAGGAAAAGTTGTTGCTACTGCATGGAGTACTTTCGGCAGGACCGACCTGCTGGCCAGCGACGCGGAACCCGACAGGATGGTGTTTTTCATAGACGGTTCAGCAGGTTCTTCGATGTACCGTTTTAATAGTGAATACACTGACACTTCATCCAGCGCCGCCGTGAACTCTCTGGCTGCTTTTTCTGCCTTCATGGGTCTTCACATGATTCCTCCCGATAAAAAACGTAACGCGTTGATCATC
Organism: Candidatus Zixiibacteriota bacterium; assembly: GCA_024278515.1. Taxonomy (GTDB): domain Bacteria; phylum Zixibacteria; class MSB-5A5; order GN15; family FEB-12; genus JAJRTA01. Next base: position 7,469 of record JAJRTA010000026.1, on the reverse strand, counting down.
GGTCCCGGCGGGGGCAGAGACATACACCTTTTGCGATTAGCCGATTTTCAGGACATTACCGCAGTCGAGGTCAACGGCGATCTGCTTGAACTGGCCAGACAATTCAACGACTACAACGGTGGCTTATTTTCCGGCACTATCCCCGGAATTCGTGTAATACAGGATGAAGGACGGAGTTTCTTGCGTCGCTCTGAAAAGAAGTATGATCTCATTTACCTCAGCATCCCAATTATCAAGTCAAGTCGCAGTCCCGAGGCATTCTCCCTGACTGAAAATTTCCTGTTCACACAAAATGCCTTCGACGACTATTTCTCTCGATTATCAGATGAAGGCCGCATTGTTATTGTAGCACACAACCAGCTTGAGATTCTGAAATTGATACTCACTGCGGAAAAAAGTCTGGCATCACTTAGTCAATCAAATAGAGTATATGATCACATTTACGCAGCAGGATTCGGCATGAACCCGTTTGTCGTTTTCAAGAAAACACCTTTCGACGAACGAGAGGCAAAGCTAATCCACAGCATAGTCATGGCCAATGGCAACTTCAATCCGGCCGGAGCATTCTTCCCTTTTGTTGAACAACATGAAGCCAAAATTCTTTTGCCCGATGAGGGATCACTAAACCAGCCCATGCTTAGCTTTGAACTAAGCAGTCTCGCCAACGGATCGTATAGTTCCAGTCAGTTAGTGTCGGCCAGTAATTACAACATAGCACCGCCTGATGACAATTCTCCGTTCTTTTACAATTTTAACAAGGGAACACTTCAGGTCATCAATATAATAATGCTGACAGCAGGCCTGCTTGTAGTGCTGGTCACACTCTGGGGACGGCGGCTCAACAAAAATACCGTTACGAACAGTACATTGTGGGTGGCGGTGTTTTTCGCGCTGGGGGTCGGATTTATGTTAATTGAAATTCCATTGATTCAAGTGCTTGTTCTCTATCTCGGCAATCCGATATTCGGTCTGACTGTCGTGCTTGCTTCAATTCTGCTGGGAGGTGTTGCCGGAAGCTTTTTCAGTGGAACCATCCGGGCATCGCTGAGATCAATCCTGATCGGATCCTCTCTCCTGATGGCTCTGTTTACTCTCGGTCACATGTATATCACTCCCGCCATCCTTGAGTTTTATGTCATGGAAAATCAGACAACCCGTATAGCAACTGCCATGCTGGTGCTGCTACCGCTTGGAATACTGATGGCAGTTCCTTTTCCAACAGCCCTTCGACTTGCCGGGGAACGCCGATTACAGCACACGATACCCGTGCTCTGGTCAGTGAACGGACTGGCTTCTGTACTGGGTGCGGCGACAGCCGTAGCGATATCGATAACATTCGGCTTTTCAACCGCTCTGATAATAGCAGCCGGCTTATATGGATTAGTGGCCCTGGCTGGATTTCGACTCAAATGATGGATCAAAGTTCTGCGAATAATGTTGTCCGGCTCTTTTTGTAACTGCTTACATATTGACGGGTAGAAACGGTCGTACCAATGATACACAAAATCAATCAGGCATTGACGGTAACATAAACTCTGCCATTTTGGATGTTTACCTCATACTCCTGAAGCGGTCGTGGCGGAGGGCCGGCAATATTTCTGCCGTGCAGATCATAATGACCATTGTGGCAGGCACACCAAATGTGTATGAGATCGGAACGATATTGTACTGTACAACCAAGATGCGTGCATATCGCTGTAAATGCACGAAATACACCCTCTGGCGTACGAATAAGAATTCCCGGCTTGTTTCCGATCGGGAATATGATCCCCGAATTGACCGGGACTTCCTCGACAGCAACAACATCAATAGTGCTGTTGTCGGGGCTGTTGGTCTCGGGGGGTATTAAGAACTTGACAATTGGATATGCAACTGTTCCTACGGTCAGCACTCCCATAGCTCCAAGAGCTTTCTCCAAAAATGACCGTCTGTCTGTTTTCATCTGTTGTTCCGACATAATATCATGCAGCGTTAGATAGTAACGCTCCTCCATGCTATCACCTTATCAGGGCCTGTCATCATCACTTCACAACCCGTCCTGACCTATTGCCTTCAAGATCAGCAAGAAAAGACTTGTTCAATACTATGAACCATTGTTCCGACAGAGCTTAATTAAATAGTCCAACAATCCGCCTGAGAGAACTGTCGAAACCAGCACGCACTTATTGTTCTGTGTAGTACATATCCGAAACTCCATAAAACACAAGCAAACGACACTCCAACAAGAGCATCTATTTGATATCGTGCTTGTTTTCAATTGGATAAACCTGCGATGCGACTCATTCGGATAATACGCGACAAAAAACGAAAAATAGAATTGATGATAATTCTATAAAAATGGCGAACCTCGAAGGTAATTATCGTGTGAATAGTCGATCAAAACAGAGATACAAAGAAATCGCACGTATTATGGCTCGGTCCTGATTCCGGCCATACGGTAAAGAACCCGGCACTCGCCAACTGGTACCGTGTCACTCAGGGAGATATGCTGTTTTTACAGCACATCCCCCCGACATATAAGATGAGATTTCAGGAATCGGTTATCGTAGTACGACAGTTGCACCTGCTCGTATTCGCCCCTGGAAAACAGGTACTTTCCGTTCTTATGGAAACTTCAGGCGATGCAATCTCTAAAGTTTTACCAGTTCTACTCTCCGATTGTTGGCCTTGCCTTCCGGGCTGTCGTTGGTGTCGATCGGTTTGGATTCACCCCAGCCTTTGGACTCCAAGCGACTACTATTAATTCCGTAGTTCCGGATCAGGTATTCAACGACCGCTTCGGCGCGTTTGCGTGAGAGCTCCAAATTATGCTCCTCGGAACCATCGCTGTCGGTATGACCTTCTATTGACAACCGCAACGAGGGATCTTCCTCGAGCAACCGGCCAATATTTTTCAATGTCTTGAACGACTCACCTTTGATAACGTAAGAGTCGGGATCAAAAAGAATGCCATGCGTGACAATCCGTCCGGTCTCATCAAGCTGGTCTCGCATACTCTTGCCGCCCTCGGCAAAGCGGAAGCTTTTGATCATACAATAGTTGCCTTCATCCTTGTAAGGGTACATACGGACCTTGAATCCAACCGGATCAAAACCCTCGACCTTCGGCACATTAGCCACCCGAACCTGGTTGATATAGCATTTAATCGAACGCTTAGTGGCCATTATACGCATGGTATGAGTACCTTTGGGCAGTTTTTCTGTCAGGGTCTTGTTCGCCAGACGCTTACCCAGAATTTTCAGAACTGTAGTATTGCCGGAATTAAACTCGAACTGACCAATCTCTTTGCCTGAAGCATCAACCCATATAATATAGTAGTAAGGAACAATAAAATTGGGACCAGCACTGTAAAACTCCATTTCAACCGTGTATTTTTCCGGCAGAGGACCGGTTGGTGTCTTGGGAGTTATGTAACCGCCATCAGTGCATAAAATCCAGTATTGGCCGCCCATGCGCGCGATTTCGAAAACTCCCTTTTCCAGATTCCAGCGGAACGGAAACTCACCCTCTTCCTCGTCGGACAGATCGTCATAGAAAATCACACGATTCCCCGGGACAAAATCATACTTGGTGTACAGCGTCATGTCTTCGGCTGCCGGACCGGTCGATGCCTCCGCAGGACTCGCATCAGAACCAGTCGACGGCTGATTAGTTCCCTGCCCGCCTGACTGTCCAGCCCCATATTGCTGTGAATATCGCCCCCCGCCTTTATAGCGGTAGTATTCATCGGGCACTTCCTTTGAAATCAACTCAAGTGTTTTGGCCAGCGCAGCCCGTATGGCGGTTTCCATCGGCTCATTGGAGTATACTCCGAGTCCTCCGGCAAGAGCTACATCTTTGGCCCATCCCCCGCCGAACATATCTAATTTCCAGTTCTTGGATTCAGCCTTGACGGTCTTGGCTTTCAAAATGCGACGGGTACGAATGTCGATGATCTTGATGTCGATCTGTATTTTTGCCTTCTTGGACTTGTAACCGATTTTCCCGGACACTCTTTTTTTCAGACCTCCGAGCATACCGCCGCCGCCACCGGCATCCGGCTCAAATGCAGTGATTGCACCGGTCACCAGGATATCGGCACCCTCCATCAGACCCTTTTCAGGACCGCGACCTCCCTCGACATACCCGGACTGGCCGAAATCTATTTCATCGATCAATTCATTAACTTCCTCACCGCTGGCCAGTACGATAAACTTCGGGTTGTTGGCAAGTGCTGTTGACAACATTTCTCCAATCGCTTCGGCATCCTGCCGAGAACAGCCGTCGGCTTTATCCTTGATCTTTCCGACGGTAATACGGGCTTTGTTGCCCTGGTATGTCAGATTCTCCTCGACACCAGCCGCTACGACTCCACAAAGGATAAAAACGGCCAGTACCGACAGTACATTTTTTACGGAAAGAAAAGAATGGCTCATTACAAACTCCATATCTTGTAAGTTTATCGGGGATCAATTATCACATGTCAAATCAGGCTTCATTTCTCACTCCGTCATAAAGTAAAACATGACTCGAAATATTCCTGGTTACAGTCTTATGACAAAGTTTGTCTTATTTTTTTATTATTATGCAACCGGCCAAAGAATGTAAAGATTTATTTAAGCCAATAAAGAACGTATTCCATTCTGTCGGTATGGCTTTTGGCAACAGTCTCATAAGTTTAGCAAACATGTGAGAATGGAAGGAAACCGGTTCGGGTTCAGCAGATGCGCGGGAGAAGTTCGCCTGCCGGCAGGTCAATAATTCGCCATCCGCCAATACGAGTCCGCATACTGACCAATCCGGGTTTCTCGTCGAAAACTTCACCGATTATTGCCGCATCTTTACCGAGTGGGTGAGTTTTTAAGGCAGCAAGCACCTGTTCTGCTTTCTCCGGTGTCACGCAGATCACCATTTTGCCCTCATTGGCCACATGAAGGGGGTCCAGGCCGAGCATTTCACAAGCTCCGGTGACAGCCGGGTGAACCGGAATATGTTCTTCGTAAATCCTGAACTCTACCTCCGATGATTGCGCCAACTCGTTCAGGGTCGCCGCCACTCCCCCACGGGTAGGGTCGCGCATGGCATGAAGCCCGCCACCGGCTGTCTCCATCAGCAACCGGGATATCTCATGGAGAGGCGCGGTATCGCTCCTGATCGTACCGGTAAAGCTCAGTCCTTCACGCCGGGACAGGATAGCGATACCGTGGTCGGCGATGGTTCCGCTGATTATTATTATATCACCAGCCCGAACGTTGCGGCAGGAAATATCGTAGTCGTGATCCAGTATTCCGATTCCGGCCGTGTTGATAAACAGTTTATCGGCGGACCCTTTGTTTACAACCTTGGTGTCACCGGTCACGATACTGACCCCGGCCCGATCCGCCGCCCTTTTCATACTCTCTACGATCTTCGACAGTTCTTCCAGGGGCAAACCTTCTTCCAGGACAAATCCTGCGCTCAGGAAAAGCGGCTGCGCTCCGCTCGTGCATAGATCATTGACCGTACCGTTTACCGCCAGCTCGCCGATGTCCCCACCGGGGAAGAATATCGGATCGACCACGTAACTGTCCGTTGTAAAGGCCAGTTTCTGATCACCAATCGTGATCGTGGCCTGATCGTCCCCACGGCTTAATTCGGTATTATCAAACACTCGTACGAACAGGTCGGAAATCAGATCTCTGCTCATCCGGCCGCCGCCGCCGTGACCCGGTTGAATCGTGTCGCTGCTGGTGAAAGGTATCGGACAACTGAACGATCCGGACAACTTTCCATCGTTATTCATATTAACTCCGACTTTTCCTTCCTCTGTCAACGTGTGACCTTTATGCGCTGGTAGTTGTAATAAGCGGCGCAGGCGCCTTCTGAAGAAACCATCGTCGCTCCCAACGGTGTCTGAGGAGTACACCGGGTTCCGAACGCCTCGCATTCGGTCGGTTTCCTGAGACCCTGAAGAACCAGGCCACCAATACATTCCTCCGGTTCATCGACCTCTATGTCACTGACTGCAAATTTATACTCGGCGTCGAACTGCGTATACTCCTTCGCCAATCGCAATCCGCTCTGGTCTATACAACCTATCCCCCGCCATTTGCGATCGACAGTTGTAAATACAGCCTGCATGATTTCCTGCGCCTTGATATTGCCTTCATCGCGCACAACCCGCGTGTACCGGTTTTCCAGCTTTGCTTCACCCGCTTCAAGTTGCCTGACCACCGCGAGGATACCTTCCAGAATGTCTATCGGTTCGAACCCGGTCACCACGATGGGCACTTTGTATTCTTCAACAATCGGCACATACTGTTTCCACCCCATAACGGTACAAACATGACCGGCCGCAAGGTATGCCTGCACCCGGTTGGCTGGAGAGGACAGCAACGCTTTCATAGCCGGCGGCACCAGCACGTGCGAGGCGAGCAATGAGAAGTTCTTCACACCTTCGCGTCTTGCCTGATAAACAGCCATAGCCGTACCGGGAGCGGTTGTCTCGAAACCCACGCCGAAAAACACGACTTCCCTATCAGGGTTGTCACGAGCGACCTGAAGAGCTTCCAGAGTAGAATAAACTATCCTGACATCACCACCTTCGGACCTGACCCGGAACAGATCTTTTTCTGAGCCGGGAACACGAAGCATATCCCCGAAAGAAGTTAGAATAATGTCACGGCGTGAAGCCAACTGGATAGCCTTATCGATCAATTCGAGCGGTGTGACACAAACCGGACACCCGGGGCCATGGACCAGCTGGATTTCTTTGGGAAGTAACTGGTCGATACCGTTTCTGATGATCGAATGGGTCTGCCCCCCGCAGATTTCCATAATAACCCAGGGATTTGAAGTGATCGCTTTTATTTCAGCCAGTATTTTCCGAGCGATGGCGGGATCTCGAAACTCGTCAAGGTATCTCACTGTGTCTGATCTCCTTTGTCCACACCTGAGTTCTCAAGCGGCATACCGAACTTATCGAGACCTTCTTTCTTGTTCGCTTCTTCGATCTCACTCCACAATTCAAGCGACTTGCGGGCCTCTTCCTCATCGACAATGCTGATGGCGAAACCGGCGTGGACTATTACATACTGACCAACATCCGCTTCCGGCACATACTCCAGACAGGCGGTCGCTATCGTCCCGGAGTAATCGACCTTACCCATTTTCAGGCCGGATCGCTCTACAATCTCAACTATTCTGCCGGGCACCGCCAGACACATCATCAGATACCACCTTTCTTTGCGCCGGTCGCTTCAACTTTCCTGTTGGCTATGACCGCCTGTCCCGGAGCGAGGCCGCCATCGTTGGTCGGAACAACTGTGTGAGTAATTGGTTCGATCCCTGACGAAACCAGTTTGTTCACCATCATATTCAGGAACAGATTGTTCTGATAAACACCACCGGATAGTCCCACTCGGGATATACCGTATTTTTCACAAGCTGACCGAGCCGATTCACAGAGTAACAATGCCAGCCGCCGGTGAAAACCATAAGCGAGTTTTTCG
>JAJRTA010000025.1 GCA_024278515.1 Candidatus Zixiibacteriota bacterium | reverse complement strand
GGGACAGGACCATCGGAAGTTCAAAAATACGGTCGGTGCCGAGGACAATGTCGACATGAGGGGCCAGTTCGGTGAGTTCCTCGCCGAGCCGCTGGGCCATGCACCCGACTACGGCCAGTTTCATTTCCGGACGGAGTTGTTTCTGGCGTCGAAGTTCACCCAGCCGTCCCAGTACGCGCTGTTCCGCCTTGTCCCTGACCGAGCAGGTGTTCAGTATGATAAGATCCGCCGAGTCGGGGTCCTCGGTGCGCCGGTAGCCATGATCATTGAGGACAGATACCAAAGTCGAAGAATCGGCCAGGTTCATCTGGCAGCCAAATGTTGTAATATGAAATGTCTGTGATCTCCGGCTGTGTTCCACTTTCTTCACCTGGCGACGGGTACTTTCAACAACAACTCGACCAGAGATGATGATACCGGTTTTGCCTCTAAAAGCAACAAAAGATTGGAACTACCGCAGTGAGAAAACAAAGTCCCGACCGGCCGGACTGCCGATCGGGTGGATCTTCCGGATTTGTCGAAATGAGTCTGCTATCCGCCGGTTGACATGTGCCGGGGGCGGTCGGATTTACCGACAACACATCCTATCATAGGTGGTGAACCGTTCGTGAACATGAAATCCGCCAGATAGACTAAATCACCAATATCGACAGCACAACTGGCATCCACATCAGCCAGACTCATCACCACCGGCGCCTGGGCGCCGTTGAACATATAGTCAACCAGAAAGACCAGATCGGAAATATCCGGACCGGTAAAACTCATATTGATATCGCCCGGTATCAGCGCGGTAGGATTGACGGTCAGCGTAAAGTCCAGTTCGTCCCAGTAGTTGCTGTAGTTATCATCAACTCTGGCGGTAAATACGAATGTCCCGGTGTCGGTAGTGGAACCGGTGATACTGCCGTCCGAGTTCAGACTGAACCCGGTCGGAAGAGCCCCGCCCGTCAGTGAATAAGTAAGCGTATTCGAACCTCCGATGGCTCTGAGCTGTCCCGAGTATTCGTAATACTGGTCTCCGTCGGGCAGTCCATCGGGCTGTGTCACAAAGTGCAACTGCCATCCGTATTGTGTCTCATACTTGAGCACCCAGTCGGAAGGATCGCACTGGATAGAGTTTACACTCGACGGGAAATTGAACTGGAACATTTTACGACGCTGGTTACACCAGAGCTGTACGGTATCATCCGGAATGATCGCAAAATCGAAAAAGAAATCCACCGGCATACGAAAAACCTGCGGGTCAGTTGTCTGGACCTGTTCGACCAGCAGGTAAACATCGTACCCGCCGCTGTCCGACACCTCCTGAAGCCATCGCCACTGATAGTTGGGACGATAGGTGCCGTAGATCCAGTCATCGAAGAACCAGTCCAGCTCACGCCCGGATGAGACCTCGACGATGTCGCGGAACTGTTCGGTAGTTGCGGAACCGTATTGATATTGAGAGTTGTAATAGGCGGCAACGGCGTCATAGAACAACTGATCACCAAGAACACCGCGGAGCATGTGCAACACCCATGAGGCTTTGTCGTACGAAAGGCCGCCGTTGAAAATACTCCATACGCTCGAAGTGTCGGCATCCTCAATATAGATAGTGCCGCCGCCCGTGTAGGCCATACCGTTCATGTAGTTGTGGTATGAAGACCAGCCATTTTTTTCCAGATAATAGTCGGCCTCGGCATAAGATGCCCAGCCTTCATTCAGCCAGATATGTCCCCACGACCGGCAGGTGATCATATCACCAAACCACTGGTGGGCGGCTTCATGAACCACCACCGGCTCGGAGAAACCGAAATCACTGCCGCCCATCGATGTCATCGTCTGGTGTTCCATCCCGCCGCCCCATTCAAAATTGGCATGGCCGTACTTATGGTTCACGAATGGATACTGGCCGTACTTGTCGCTCAGCACGGTCAGGACATACGGGGTAACATTGTATTTTGTAAGAGAATATGCATACCTGTCGGGGTAAACAGCATGTTCTATCAGCATGGTATCCTGGCCGGCATTATAGGCCCATTCATCGTACCAGACCGTGTACTTCGATATGGCCACCGAGAAAAGGTAGGTGGCCATCGGGTAGCTCATAGTGTAATAAAATGTGTGCGCGCTGGTCCCGAACGGCACCGTGGAATCAAGCGTTCCATTGGAGGCGGCATAAAATGAAGTGTCGACGGTAATAGCGATACTGAACGAATCCGCCTTGTCGTCCATGCGGTCTTTGCAGGGCCACCAGCTTCGCGCGAAATACGGTTCGGACAATGAAGAGATCACCTTGGCGCCGTACCGGGAATCGAATGAGAATCCCTGAAAACCGCCTTCGGTCGGGTGTCCATGATAATAAAACACGGCATCAAACTGCTCGCCGGTGTTACGGGAACTGTTCAGGGTGACCGTCACAACATCGGCAAGACGGGAGAAGCCCAGACTTCCCGAAGAGGACTTGATCGAGTCCAGGGTCATGGCGGAATGAAAATCAACCTGCACATCGGTCACTCCATCGACTGCGGCCGCGGCCACCATCCTGACCACGCCGTAGATAACCTCGGTAGTGTCGTTGACACGGATATTTATATCATAGAAAAGGACATCGTAATTGGTCTGAGTGTTTTCATCCGGTGACGCGGCGGCCATCTTGCGGACAAACTTGCGGTCCAGCAGAGAAGAAGCCTTGCCCTCCCAGAGCTTCTGGTGAATCTGTGACGGCGTAGCCTGATCCCAGTCGATATTCTCGCTTTCAGCCCAGATTGAAGATGAAACCAGAAAGGTTGTCAGTATGACGATGAAGGTGGCGAGGAGGATTCGGCAACGCTTATTCAGAGGCATCCGGGACTCCATGTAGAAAGTAATATTGTTCAGCTCATTATCCGTCTGAACCGTATTTATCCCGCTCTCATTCCGGGCCGAGAGCAGGCGCTGACCACAAAGTAAGGTTATTACCCTTTTTGTCAAATTAATACCTTTATCGGCTGCTCTGCACATAATCATAACATGGTTCCAGTCGACCAAAAGAGTATCATCCTATCAGCGGTCAATAAAAACGCCGCTCAGACATCAATTCCGAGCGGCGTGAAACCTGCTATCATTCTGTTTAATATGGGTTACCGCATGGTATCGGGCCGCCGTTGAACATGTAATCCACCATGTAAACCAGGTCTTCGATATTTACAATCAGGTTACAGGTCAGGTCGCCGACCCGCAGTTCCGGCTGAGGAGGAGGGCCGTCGTTGAACATAAAATCCACCATGTAAACCAGGTCGGTAATCATGATCATGCTGTCATAGTCGTTGTCTCCATGGAAACGCCAGACCCGCATCCTGACCGGAACCGCTTTCGGACTGTTGACGGCTGTGGCCGCCGTGATGTACAGGGTGTCTTCATATTCCCCGAACGGGAACCCGGCCGAATTGCAATGGAACTGGAAGGTGCCGGGGACGTTGCCTCCCGTGACGGTAGGATACAACCACGGGACATTATCAACCAGTTCCCACTCCATACAACCGCCGTGTTTGTTCCATATCTCGGTGGCTACCGGTGGAGTCGGCCCGGAATTCTCCTGGGTCGGTATGGTGTACTGGGAGATCGGCATATAAATCTCCGGCGTCTCGGTAGGCGGGATTACGTTGTAATGAACCTCGATGTATTTCGGGGAGTTGTCCGCATTGGGAGCAACAACCATTATGGTGTCAAGATAAGTGCCCACCGGCAGTTCAAGGAAATTTGCCGACACGGTAAAAGCGGCCGACGCAGTACCGGTATCGGGATACACCGAGAAATAATCTGATTCATAGACCAGCGAAAACGGCATGGGACTGTCGCCGCCCGAGTTATTAACGACCACGCTCCGTGAAGGAGGTATGCCAAAATAACCCATACTGCACTCATATACTGTCAGTTGCAGGGTATCTTTATTAACCGACAGGTGGGCCGGGTTCTCACGATAAATGAAGTGGAACTCCACCGGGTAGGGAGAGTTTATGGCCTCGTTGGAGTGTACCCAGATCGTGTCGTAGTAGTCGTTACCGGCCGATCCGCCCGGCTGTTTGAAACTTATGTTGATATCCTGAGGAGCGCTTCCGCTGTTCGGGGTCATGGTAAGAATTCGCAGAGAGTTTTCTTCCAGCCAGAAATTCATCGATCCGGCACCGTCGTTAAGGATCGTTATCGTACGATCCGGAATGGAGTCCACGGGAACTTTAACGATAACGGTGTAGTTAGCTGAATCCGTAGCGATGATCGGCAGATCGGAACCGACCGAAAGCTGCACCGGAACCAGGACCGGATCATTCGAGGCATCGGGGTCGCTCACTACGATTGTATCATAGTAATCGGCATAAGCCAGACCTGTGATATCCACGCTGAGCGTGACCACGCCGGAATCCGTTCCGCTCGCGGGAGCAAGAGAAAGCCAGCTTTGGCTGTTGGACACTGTCCACTCAAGAATAGAGGCGGATGAATTGGTTATCGTCAGGAACTTGTCGGCCGGGTTGGTACCTCCGGCGATGGCGTTAAAGAAGAATTCACCCGGGTCGACCGATATTTCCGGGGCCGGTTGGGCCACGTTCAGAGTAACCACCACCAATTGCGGAGAGTTGGCCGCCTCGGCTGATGTCACTTCAATAGTATCGATATAAGTACCGGCCGTCAGGGTAAGGGAATTGACACTGATATGAAGCGTCTCAACTGTGGTCCCCTGCACCGGCGTAACGATCAGCCAGTCGGCATCTTCATTCACCTGGAAAAAAACCGGGTCACCATCGGTCGAAACAACAACCGTCTGACCGGCCGGGTTGGAGCCGCCTTCCACGCTGTTGAACTCAAGCGAGTCCGGGTTCACCACCAGGTTTACCGGCTCGACATAATCGGGATCATGAATCACCGGGCCGCCGACAAAATGCGGGAAATAATCACCCACGCCCTGTCCGCCGACAAACTTGTAAACCGATCCCGAGTTGAATACAAGGGTGTCTAAAACGATGGAATCATTTACCGTCCAGTTCGACAAAGTGAAATAGTAAGACGCCCACAGCCGTCGGTAATCGGCCGGCGGCACGCCGTTGCCCAGCATTTTGGAACCGCCGAACAGGAATCGCTGGTTGGTGTTGGTCAGATTGATGTCGCCATCTTCGTAAAAATACGGACCGAGTTCAAAGTTCAGGGCGGTCGGCGCGGCCACGGCGCTGTCCATCTGAAGATTGGGGTTGTCCCAACTGAAACCCACCGTGGCACCTAAAACATTGTTGGAATCATTGAATACATACAAGTCCAACTGGACCTGCAACTGTCCCCCGGCAGCGTACGGCGCCACCGTTACTACCAGATCGACCGTGTCCCTGGCTCCCAGGCCGTTGATACCGGCATGAGCCGAACCTGCGAACAACAACACCAGTGTCATGGTGACTAATAACAGGATCTTTTTCATCTTATCTGCCTCCGTGCAATTCAGGACTGATCCGGTCCCGAGTATGATAATAAAAGTGAATTGACGTTATCACATTAACCTCCTGATATGCCTCGATGATTCCGCGAATTGTTGATCTCGCGTTCACCCTTTCTGCAAAGCAATCCTTCAGTCGTGTGTGAACGGTATCGAGTGAGAGGGGAACGATCAAAGCTGGACCGGAGCTGTCTCTGTTTATTACAAAGATTCAGCCGTACGTCGACTTACCCTGCCCGGCCGACTTGCCATATTCCTAACAGATATCACAATAGAACTATCAGTTTGACCCGATGCTGTTCACTCGTCCTACACAGGCCAAGATAGGCAGAAAAGTTCGGTTTTGTCAAGTGATTTCAGGGGGGTGTTACCAAACCGACCGAGCGCCGTCCTGATACCATTACCACAAATCGGCGGCGAAGGTAACCGGTATATTAACATTCGACTGCGGGGTGACACACACGGAGTATGAAGCTGTATCACTGTCCGGAAGGTATATTACAGTCAGCCGGTGATTGCCTATCGGTATGCCCGAGAATGAGAAGTTACCACGGGAGGTCGGAAAAACAGATGCGGTCGTTGTACTGCCGGTCCCGTCGGGGTAGGTCAGTCGTATCACAATCGAATCCCGGTATATCAAGCCGGGCATTTCATCATCGGCATCGACCACATACCCTTCGATCGAGTTGTTTAACAGAGCTGATGTCGAGGGAGCGAAAAGTTTGTCGATATTGGAACCGGAACCGGTCGACCGGATTAAAGTATCAATGTAAATGTAAGCGACATCCCACCCATCCCGCTTGAACTCATCAGGAGTTATTCCCACGTTCACATAAGGACCATCCCAGGTGGCAAATCCTCCCGGGTTGGTCACGAGAGCGTCGAGATTCGGCGGCAGTGATCCCACATCGCCGACATACCCAAAAGATATCCGGCCGCCCTGCTCGTACATTTGCGGATTACCGACTATCGCCTCAGCCAGCGCGTTCAACTCATTCATGGTATGTTCGTATTTCGCGGTCTCGATCGAGGTGGACAATTCACGAACAGCCACGGTTGCCAGGATACCGGTTATTATGATCACTATAACCAGTTCGATCAGAGTAAAACCACGGGAATTGAATACCGATCCGGTCATGGGCAGGCTCCCGTGTTAACAGTGATAACGCTGCCGTCCGAGAACTCTATTGTGAATGTTGCGTTGTTCATGTTGACATCAGCACCACCGGTCGGGCTGTCTTTGAACCCTTCGAACTCGATCATCAATTTCTGTCCAGGCAGTATTGTCTGCGGAGAATCGAACACTATCCACTGGCCGCTGCCGGCCCGGGGGTTGTCGTTCTCCCATACATCGGACCCATTCCATTCAACTTCCTTGTAGTATGCAACAGGAGATGTCCAGGTCATTTTCAGCGAGTCGATGGTTATCGGACTGGTTGACGTGTTTTCGATCCAGAAATAGAACTTGTTACAGTCACCACTCAGAGAGTCGGACCCGGACACCTTGACGATTCCACCGCCGCCGGTTGCCGTATTCCATGCTTCCGCAGCCAGTGAGTATTCACCGTATGGGGACGAAGCCGGCAGAACCGAAACAAACCGATGCAGGGTATCGTTATCGGGAAGGTACACGATGTCGATGTCATGATTGCCAATAGGGATCGAATCAAATGAGAAATATCCTCCGGCATCGACTGTCGTCGATTTAGTCGTAATTCCTCCGGCGCCGTTGGGGATAGTCAATCTCACCTCTACAGAATCCTTGTAGTCGGGACCGGGCGGAGTGCCGTCGAGATCGAACACCGCCCCTCTCACCTGGTTCAGAATAAAGTCGTTGACGCTCTTACCGAGAGTCCGCACAATATCCGAACCGGAACCGCTGGAAATGATATTTACGCCGCTGTAAACATACAACGCCCCCCAGGCATCCGTCTTGTAATCATCAATACTTTGGCTGAAGTCATTATCGATGTAGGGACCGTTCCAGGTGCTATATCCGCCAGGATTGGAATTGAGCGCGTCCAGGTCCGGCGGCATGGCGCCGATATCACCGACATAGCCGAAATCCGAGCGCACTCCGTTGTTTTCAAGCTCCGGATTGCCGACTATAGCTGTCGCCAGAAGCTCAAGTTCCTGTTTGGTTTCCTCGATCCGGGCGGTCTCGGAGATAACCCCGGCCGAGCGCAAAGCCACCGAGATGAGAATACCCGCGACCACGACTACAATGATGACTTCGATCAAAGTGAATCCGCGGGAATCTGTTAAAGATCCAGTCAATTGCAGGCTACCGTATTGAATGTGCCAACCGAGCCGTCCGAGAACTCTGCTGTCATGTCCGTGTTGCTGCTATCGACTTTGTTACCGTCACCGGTAGCAACATCTGAAAACTTGTCGACCCTTATCGTGATCGTGGCTCCGGCCGCCACTACTTTGGGGTTGCTGAAGATAATAGTTTGTCCTGATGACGCTCTCGGATTATCGGAGTTAAATACCCAGTCGCCGCCGTCGAACTTGACTCTCTTGTAGTACGCTGTCGGCGTCGTCCAGATCAGCTCCATACTCGTCACGGTGATATCAGCGCCGGTTGTGTTGGTGATATCAAACTCGAACCGGTTGCATTTACCGGTCTGTGTGTTGGCGCTGCCGGGGACATATTCCAATCCACCGCTGCCACCGCCTCCGGCAAAGTAGGCCGATGCGAACTTGAAACTGACCGGGCTTTTGTGACGCGGCAGGATAGTTACATAGCGCAGTAAAGTGTCGGCGTTGGGTGTATAAATCAACTTCAGCGGATGTGTCCCCACCGGCAGTGAGTCAATCGTAAACAGGCCGTCCGCGTCCGGGGTATAGCTCTTGACCGTTGTACCCCCGGAGCCATTCGGGATCGTGATTATTATAGCGACGGAATCCATGTAGATAACTCCCGGCTCGGAACCGTTGGCATCTTTGATCGTTCCATTCAGACTGTTAAGAGTATAGTCGGAGACAGCATCGGCGATCTTGTGAGTAATGGTCATCCCGCTACCGGTTGACTGGATCGTCACCCCGCCGGAATAGGCATACAAACTGCCCCACTGGTCGGTTCTGAAACCGGTGGCATCCTCAACGATCCCCGGAGGCAGGTAGGGTCCATCCCAGGTGGCGTAACCGCCCGGATTCTGATAGAGAGCCTGCAAGTCCGGCGGGAAACTACCGACATCACCGACATAACCGAAATCAGCTCGCCGGCCGTTGTTGACAACCGACGGGTCGCCGGTGATTGCGTGAGCCAGCATCTCCATCTCCCGCTCGGTGGCGGTTTTCCGGGCATCCTGTATCAAAACGCCAACCGACTGCATGGCCACAGCGGTCAGCACCCCGATGATTATTATCATCACGGCCAGTTCGACCAGTCCGAATCCGCTGTTGTTCATCAGCCTGTTCATTCCGTCACCACACATCGGCGTAGAGTTGTGTCTGAATGTAACTGTTATCACCCGGATTAACCGTAACCAGCCGGGTCAGCGTATCGTTCGCCGGCAGATAGATAGTGTTCAGGATCTGCTGACCGATCGGGATGGAGTCGAATACTACCAGCCCGTTGGCGTCCGGACTGGCCGCCCGATTGGTCGTTCCCCCCGAACCATCGGGGTAAGCAAGGACCAGCCGGACCGAGTCACGATAGATTGATCCGGGCGGGTCATTGTCGAGGTCGGTCACTGTAATAGTTACTCTATTGTAAAGAAGGTCATCGACCGAGTTGCCCAGTCGTCGCGAAATAGTGGAACCACTGCCTGTTGAGATAATACTTGCACCGCCCGAGTATTGATAAGCTGTTCCCCAGGCGTCAACTTTGAACTCCGTCGATACGCCTCCGGCTGAAGTGTAAAAGTCATCCCGTATGTAAGGCCCGTCCCAGGTCCCCAGACCGCCCGGATTGGTCACCAGAGCGTCGAGGTTGGGCGGAAGGGAGCCGACATCACCGACATAGCCGAAGTCGGTCCGTCCTCCTCCCGACATCAGCTCGGGATCACCGACGACGGCATGAGCCAGCTGCTCCAGTTCGGCTTTGGTTTCCTCCACCCGGACCGTCTCGTTCATGGCCGTCATCGATTTCATCCCGACTGCAGCCAGGATCGCTACAATCACAATAACGACAATCAGCTCTATAAGAGAGTAACCGGACTCTTCCCGAAGTATCGAGAGCATTTGCAGGCCTTCCCTTAATAATGGTACTATTAGCTTATCGGCAGGCCGTGCAACCGATTTATTCGCTGAACCAATTATCGGAGAGGCTGAAAAAAACCGGAACCCGATACAACAACGGATCGATCATCTACCGGGACACTGGAATCTCAATTATCAGATCTCCATTGACCTGACACTGACAGGCCAGCCGGGAACTTTCGTTGCAGTTTTCCAGATCACCCAGCAGATCAAGCTCGTCCTCGGTTTTGTCGTTCAGGGTTTCCATCCCCTCAAGAACCTGAATATGACAGGTACTGCAGGCGCCGTTCCCGCCGCAATCGTGATAGATATCAATATCGGCCTCCAGTGCGGCATCGAGAATCGTCGTACCTGTCTCCGCCTCGACTGTTCTGGCCTCGGGAAGAAAATGTAATTTCGATTTCATGCGTCGATAAACATCCCGCCAAATAGTTTGTTCCCTGATAATTCAAGCCGATTACGGATCTGGTCACCGATCAATTAACCGGAAACCATATCGATAACAGACTGTTGCAGATATCAGACACCTGATTTATCGGCAGACCTGGAACTGCTTTTAGCCCGGTGAGACCAGAGGATGTCTGAAATATGAAGCCTGAAAACAAAAAAAGGCCAAGTTGGACAATTTTTTTATGGACGAAATGAGTCTTTTTAGATATAATGTCACGACAACAGAT
>JAJRTA010000024.1 GCA_024278515.1 Candidatus Zixiibacteriota bacterium | reverse complement strand
GGACGACTGATCGACCAGTACGGCTATCGGCAAACCATCGGTATAGTCCTCTCCATTGACATAGACCTCTTCGTCGTTCCAGCGCGAACGACCATCGGTGCCGACGAGAAAACTGCCGTCATCGAGAAACAGACTCGCGACCGCCCGGGCCTCAATGAACAGCCCGCCCGGATTACCTCTCAAATCCAGAACCAAAGCTCGAGCCTTTGGCCTGACTCCGTTGAGTGAGTCAAGAGCGGCCTGCACGTCATCAGCCGCACCGGGGCCGAAATCATCGAGTTTGATATAAACAACCGAGTCCGCCGTGCGACCGGCATAGACGACATGACGGTAATCCACTTCGCCTCGCACTACTTCAATTTCGAGGCTGTCGTTCTCCGCCGGGCGGTACACCGACAGCAAAACCCTGCTGCCCTCTTCGCCGCGCAGTAATAAAGCCGCATCGCGCAAATCACGATCGGCCAGCCGCACCGAATCGGCAGCGATAATTATATCTCCCGGAAGCAGCCCGGCCGCCCGACCCGGACCTTCGTCGCGAACCGAATAGACCAGCAGGCCGTCGTCATGACCGACTACCGTCACACCGATTCCGGAATAGTAGCCCTCGCGCTGTTGCCTTTTCTCTGCGAATACGTCGGGCGTGACATACCCTGAGTACCGATCGAGCATGTTCATCATCGAGCGTCTTCCCACCGGGATAAGTCTGTCCCAATCCACTTCGTCGACATAGTTATCATCTATTATCTTCGCCATTTCCACCAGATGACAGGCTGTTTTCAGGTCGGGATCGCTCAGGACATAGAGGGCCATGCCGCCATTAAGAAGAATCATAATAAACAGAACCAGGCTGATGGTCAGAAGCGACCGACGATCGAAAGAAACGGCAGGTGTCATATTTTTCAGATACGCTGGTCGATCAGTTTTTTGACATTATAGAACACATCTTCAATCGGGAGGGAAGCATCGATTACCTTGACGCGGCGGCGTTCCTTGCGCGCAATCTCCAGAAAACCGGCCCGCACCCGCGTAAAAAACGCTTTGGACTGGGCTTCAAGGCGATCGCGGCGACCGGATTGACGCCGCCGGGCTGTTTTCAGGTCGAGATCGAACAACAGGGTCAGGTCCGGTTTCAGATCTCCGACCGCAACCCGGTTCAGCGATTTGACCATTCGTATGTCCAGCTTTCGCCCAAAACCCTGATATGCCGTAGTGCTGTCATAAAACCGGTCGCACAGCACGATGTGACCGGAGGCCAAAAGCGGTTTGATTTCGCGATGAATCAACTCGGCGCGGGCCGCTTCGTACAACAAAAGCTCGGTCACCGGAGTCACCTGAGCGGCCTTATCCAGAAGCACCTCTCGAATCCGTTCAGCCGTATCGGTAGAACCGGGCTCGCGAAGCAGTTTTACTTTGAAGCCGCGTGACCGCAGATACTGATAAGTCATCATGGCCTGGGTGGTTTTACCGCAGCCGTCGATGCCCTCGAACGTGACGAACATTGTCTTTTGTTTTCTCGCTGGCAACGAACCTTTCCTTTTGAATCGACGCACAAAAAACCGGCGACTTCCGTAAGTCGCCGGTCAAGTTAGCCATTTCAAAAAACAAGGGAAACTACTTTTTGGGCTTCACTACCCGCTTTTTAGCTGTGGCGGCGGCCTTTTTCGTTTTAGTTTTCGCGGCTGAAGCCGGACGGGTGGTCCTGCTCCGCTTGGCGGCTACCCGCGGAGCGCGTTTTGTTTTTCCCTTTTGCTTCCAGCCGTACCTGGCGATGAACTCCTCGGTCAGACGGCGGGCTTCATCATCGGTATACTGAACCGGCGGAGATTTCTTGAAATACGACGACGGTTCCAGCAACGGTCCGGCTACGCCATTGTCCAGGGCCAGCTTGCAGCAACGCACAGCGTCAATAACCACACCGGCCGAGTTCGGGCTGTCCCAGACTTCCATTTTCATTTCGACATTCAACGGTACATCCCCGAAGGTGGTCCCTTCCATCCGGATATACGCCCATTTGCGGTCGGTCAGCCACGACACGTAATCCGACGGCCCGATATGAACATTCCCTTCGCCGATATCGTAGTTCAACTGGGAAGTCACGGCGTTGGTCTTGGAAATTTTCTTGGATTCCAGGCGGGACCGCTCGAGCATGTTCAAAAAGTCGGTGTTGCCGCCGACATTGAGCTGGCTGGTGCGATTCAGAATCACGCCGCGCTCGATGAACAGACGAGTCATTACCCGGTGGGCGATAGTGGCGCCGACTTGCGACTTGATATCGTCGCCGATAACCGGCAGGCCCTTCTCCTTGAACCGCTTCTGCCAGTATTTTTCTTTGGCGATGAAGACCGGGATGCAATTGACAAACCCACAGCCCGCTTCCAGAATCTGCTCGACATACCACTTGGTGGCCTCTTCCGAACCGACCGGCAGGTAGTTGATCACTATATCGGTTTTGGTGTCTTTCAGCAGCTTGACGATATCGACAGTGTCCCCGGGAGCTTTTTCGATCACCTGCGAAAGATAATGACCCAGTCCGTCATGAGTCATGCCGCGCATCACTTTTACGCCCAGTTTCGGCACTTTTGAAAAGACATACGTATTGTTCGGCTTTGTAAAGATGGCCTCTGACAAATCCTTGCCGACTTTGTTCTTGTCAATATCGATAGCCGCCGAGAACTCGATATCTCGAATGTGATAACCGCCGAGGTTGACATGCATCAACCCGGGAACCTGATCGGTTTCCTTTGCTTTCTTGTAGTACTCGACACCCTGCACCAGTGAGGAGGCGCAGTTGCCGACACCGATAATCGCAACTCTTACCTTGCCCATAAATGAATCCTTTCGTTATGAACCATCATTTTCTCAATACTGTTGCGACAAACTACATGCGCAGTGAATCGATGTCAATTCTGTGTTGACAAAAACCGCATATTATAGAATAATAGTGTATAAAATATGACTGAGTGGTCATAAAAGTGACCGGAGTTGATGTGATCGATGAAAACCTGACCGCTGAGCTCGCCCGAAGAGGGATTGTCACCGAGACTTTTCGACGGCTTGCCCCCGACAAGAAAGACCTGATCTATCGCACGGCTGTCGAACTGTTCGGCAAATTCGGTTATGACGGCCTTTCTGTGGAGCAACTGTGCCGTGAGGCCGCTATCTCCAAGGGATCGTTTTTCCAGTATTTTCCTTCCAAAAGCCACCTTCTTGAGTATGTCGTGCTTATTTTCGACGAATTCCTGACCCGTTGGATGGCCGAACTGCGTCAGGCCGAGACAGCCGTGCTGGCTTGCGAGCGGCTTCATTATCTGTACCACGCTCTGGTGGTGAACTCCAAGCTCTACCCGGCTCAGGAGCGGTTCTTTCTGTTCGTTACCCGCGGCCTTGAGCACGCCGCCGTGGAACTGGAAGGGATCGACCTTGAAAGACATTTCAATGAATATATCGCGGAGATAATCGAACGAGGGGAACAGACCGGCGAAATACGGGGTGATTTCGACGTCGAACTGACCGCTCATCTTACCTCGCTGATCATCGAGGGCCTACTCAGGCGGCGTTATTCCGGACGAAGACTGCCCCGTCGTGAAACCGGCGATTATCTGATCTCATTTCTGTTTGACGGAATCAAGGCATGAGAGAAAGCAAGCGGTCAGGTATATTCTTCATGCCTGCTGTCAGTACATCCGCCCGCCCACCTGAGCGGGGCCGTCCGGCCGGACCAGAGACAGACCTCCCCCTTCTTTGGGGACACCCAGAACCAGCACCTCGGAAGAAAACCCGGCGATAGCGACTCGAAATTCACTACGGCCAGGCACAGGCTGTTGAGCAGTTGTTCCGGTGTGTAATCAGTTTTAAGCTGAGCCGAAGACTGTTTTACACCCATCTCTTTTCCGAAATCGATTTTCAGTTTGTATGAAGGGTTTCGTGCCCGTGTGAACTCTTCGACAGCAATAATCCGGCCGACCCGGATATCGACTTTTTCAAAATCATCAAAACTGATTGCGGACATATACACGTATCAGGCGTTCACGCTTACTTTGACTTTGTAGTTCTCGATTTTCAGAAGCTCGACCTGTCGTTCGCGAATCATATCCTCGGTCATCGAAAAATCCGGGCCGGAGTTCTCGATCATCACCGATGAAGTACACGAGGCGTAACATCCGGCTCGTCTGAGATCACCGCCGGTTTTGAGATACTCGAAAGTAAACCCGGCCATGTAGGTATCACCCGCGCCGGTGGAATCCATCAGATCGATTCCGTACGGCGGTATATCGATGAAGGTCGTTCCATCATAGACCACCGAACCAAGCTCGGCCAAGGTGACAATCACGATCTTCGGCCCCCACGACTTGATAATCCGGGCCGCTTCATACGGATCCTCACGGCAGTCGATCCCGGTCAGGATCCTGCCCTCGAGTTCGTTCGGTTTGACAATATCGAAGCATCCGAGGGTTTCTTCTATCCCCTCGCATTTCTCGTGGTAGATACGGCCGTTTTCATCCGCTCCCCGGATCAATCCCTGTGGATCACAGAAAAACAGACCATCAAAGGACTCCCGAATCTTTCGGACATTTTCAAATGAGACTTCACCGAGGATCGGGCCGATCAGAACCGCCCTGGCGTCAGCATACCACTCCGGGTCGATATCCTTAATCTCCGCGGCCCTGCCCAGAAGGTCGAGTGTGCGATTGCCGAAATCGTCATAATAAATCAGCGAAAACCCGCCCGTTTCTTCTGACGGTATGATGCGGTGCTCGATCCCGAGAGCGGAAAGCTCGGTTTTGAAGTGTTCGGCGTAGTCATCGCCGATCGCGCCGACCAGCCGGACCTGCTCACCCATTTTGGCCAGAGCCAACGCCGCATTGGTGGAACATCCGGAGCGAACACGACCGTCCGGTTCGACTTTTTTGGTTTTAATATAGTCGTAAACAGGATTCCCGATAGCGGTGATCATAATGCCTTTCCCTGAGTGTCATTTTGAGTGATCCGAAGCTGCCTTCATCGGGGTATGAGATCCGTCACACTTCCCGTTTGTCGCCGAGGAGTTTCTTGGTGTAAATCAGCCGCTGAATCGCGGTCACGAAAGAGGCCGTCCCGACAATGATCAGCGCCAGTTCCAGCCAGCCGCCTTTCGGCCATTTTCCGGTCGGCAGCCAGTGTTCGATTATCGACCCTATTATGATCAGAATAAGCTTCTCCAGACGGCCCATGAACCCGACCGCGCAGTTTTCGATTTTGCCGATAGATTCCGCGGCCGCCCTCGTGTAGGATGCGATAATCATCCCGAACAGCGCAAACAGCCCCCAGCCCGGGTGGACCGTGCCGGACATGGTGATACCGGCCAGAATAAAAAACTCACCGTAACGGTCAATAACATGATCGAGAATACCACCGAAAACCGTGCCCAGATTGCCGGCCCGGGCGGTGGAGCCGTCAAGCATATCGAAAACAGCGGTAGCGATCAACCAGAACACCCCCCAGAGCATCGCCCCTTTCCAGAAAAACAGACCCGAAGCGACCGAGCATAATAATGATATTCCGGTCAGCAGATTGGGAGTCAGCCCCATTTTCAGGCAGATCCGCCCCAGCACCAGGCTGGACTCTTCGTACCACTGCCTTTTGCGCTGGTTCAGGGTGGGTGAATCGCTCTGTAGCTCGGTATTGGTCATGGCCGAATATACCAGACGGTTTCATACAGGTCAACAAAGAGCCGACACCATTTTTTACACCGTTTTGATCAGACAGTTGCCGGTCTATATAATTGACTTCACGACCGGGGTGACGGATATTGTCGGCGATGTTCATCGATGAAGTACAGATAGAGGTCAAAGCCGGTGACGGCGGCTCCGGAATACTCTCTTTTCACACCGAAAAATACGTCCCCAAAGGCGGACCGGACGGTGGTGACGGCGGCAAAGGGGGGGATGTAATCGCGGTGGCCGACGCCAACCTGACCACTCTCCTTGATTTCAGGTACCGGCGAATCAGTAAAGCGAAAAACGGGCAACCCGGATCGGGCGGCAACAAGACCGGCAAATCGGGGGCCGATATAAGGCTCAGAGTGCCGGTAGGAACACTCATTACCGATATCGACAGTCGGCAGCAGATCGCCGACCTGGACGAAAACGGGGCCGAAGTAGTGCTGGCCAGAGGCGGTCGCGGCGGGCACGGCAACGCTTATTTCAAATCCCCCACCAACCAGGCGCCACGGCAGTTCCAGCCCGGCCAGCCGGGCGAACATCGCAGGCTGAAGCTCGAACTGAAACTTCTGGCCGATGTCGGTCTGGTTGGTATGCCCAACGCCGGCAAATCGACCATCCTGGCGACATTTTCCGCCGCTCGTCCCAGGATCGCCGACTACCCTTTCACAACCCTGGTCCCTAATCTGGGGATTGTGAAAATCCGCGAATACAAATCATGTGTCATGGCCGATATCCCGGGACTGATTGCCGGGGCCTCGGAAGGTAAAGGGCTGGGACACCAGTTTCTCAGACATATCCAGCGCACCCGTCTGTTGATCTATGTTATAGATATCAACGAACCGGATATTCAACAGACACTGACGGCGCTGAAGGACGAATTGGCCGCATTCGATCAAACACTGCTGACACGCCCCTCATTTGTTGCGATTACCAAAATCGATACCGTGTCGGAAAGTGATCTGAAAGCATTTTGTAAGAAACTTCCTGATGATTATATTTACCTGTCGGCGGTGGCTCATGTGGGCGCTGAGAAGTTCATACAGGAAATAGAGAGGCATCTTGACCAACGGTGAGTTAAAAGACTGGCTTACTGATTGCATTACCCTCATGAGAGTGCCGGGCGTCGGGCGAACTCGTTATCGACGACTGGTGGACGCTTTCGGGTCAGCGGCCGACGTACTCGCGGCCAGAGTAAACGATCTTGAAAAAATCAAGGGAATGTCAAGATCGACTGCTTCGGCGATCAAAGAAGAAGCTGATCCGGGCGAAGCCCGCCGACTCGCCTCACGGGTAGTGCAACTGGGCTGGACCGCGCTGCATCCGGACCATCCCGAATACCCGGCGCCGCTGAAGGCGATACCTGATCCTCCTCCGCTGCTGTTTCGTGTCGGCGAACCAACCACGCCTGATGAAAAGATGATGGCCATCGTGGGAACACGTAAGCCCACAGAGAAGGGCCGGTTGTTCGCGTCACAACTGGCCGCCGGCCTGGCGCGTGCCTGCATAACAATAGTTTCCGGCATGGCCGAAGGGATCGATTCGGCGGCCCACGCCGGTTCGCTCGAGGCAGGCGGGAAAACCATCGCCATACTGGGCAGCGCCCTCGATGTAATTTATCCGCCCACCAACAAAGGTCTGGCCAAACGGATTAAACAACATGGTACTATTTATTCGGAGTACCTTCCCGGCACCGGTCCGGATCGTGCTTTTTTCCCCGAACGAAACCGTATTATTTCCGGTCTCTCTCGAGGAGTGGTGGTCATCGAAGCCGGCAGAAGGTCCGGCGCTCTGATCACCGCCGCCCGCGCCCTGGAACAGGGGCGGGCTTTGTTTGCCGTACCGGGGGCCCCGAACGATACCATGAGCGAGGGGACCAATGAACTGATCCGCAGAGGGGCGCGCCTGACTACTTCACCTGAAGATATTTTTGATGAATTACCTACGCTGAAAGGGGAAGTAGCCGCTCGGAAATTTGTCCAACTGCCCGATATGACCGAAGAGGAAAAAAGAATAACAAAAATGTTTGCTTCCGGACCGATGCAGGTTGATCAATTGTCACGCGCCGCTGATCTTCCGGTCGCTCAACTTATGGAGCTTTTGCTTGCTCTTGAGCTGAAGGGAGTGGTGCGGGAGTTGTCGGGCAAACGTTTTGTCCTTGCCGAAGAATACGCATGACCAAACAGACCGTCACTATCGTCAACAAACTGGGTATGCACGCCCGTCCGTCGGCCATGCTGGTGACCGAAGCCTCCCGTTTTGAATCCGAGGTCTGGCTCACCAAGGACGGTCAAAGAGTCAACGGCAAGTCGATCATGGGTGTTATGATGCTGGCCGCGGAGCTGGGCTCGTCGATTGAGGTCGAAGTTTCCGGGCCGGATGAGAATGACGCCCTCGCGGCAATCGTAAAGGTCATTGAATCCGGTTTTGGCGAAGAACTGGCCTGATTTGTACTTCCTGACGTAAATCCCCAGCCTGACTTAATTTCCCTGACCTGTATGGCCCTGAGCTTATAGAAAAAGTCACTTCCTATATTGCGATAGGTCCCGCAGATTTGCAACAAACGAATGTGGTTGTCTCGTAAGCTTCCCCAAAAAGTAGACTGTTCTAAAGTAGGGCTTTTTGGCATATTAGCGCCAGGAGGTACCTATGAAACGGTCGAAGTACAGTGACAGTCAGATTGTCGGTATTTTGAAGGAGGCCGACGTCGGGATGAAGGTGAGGGATATCTGTCGTAAATACGGTATCAGCAATGCGACCTGCTACAAGCGGAAGTAGAAATCTTTAGTCTTCAATCATGCCGCGGAGTTCATCGAGTTCAAGCCTGAGCTCATCGCGAAGCTCGGACTGCATTTTCTCAAGCTCTCGTTGCAGCTTCCTCATTTCTCTGTTGAATTCGCCGCGATCACAGTCAACTGAACCAGGATAGCCGGAGCGAAAATCAGGAACCCTGATGTCCAGGTCGCGAAGGGCATCGATATCGATATTCGGAATCGGCGGCACTGGTGGAATCGGTGGGATGCTTACGTAAGGACTGAAATCGAAATCATACTGTCCGCCGTAGCGCGATTCGTTGTGGGTTTCATCAACCTCAATCTCAAGGGTCAGCTCAGCCTTTTCGCGAATCAGCGCAACAGTGATCCTGTCGCCCGGCTCTGTTTCAGAGATATATTCAACGACATCCTCGGCGTCTCGTATCCTGTCGGAATCGATCCCGACTATCACGTCGCCAGCCCTGAGTCCCGCCTCAGCGGCAGGTGAATCTTCTTCTATCTCACTGATCAACGCCCCGCGTCCATGCTCAATACCGAAAAACTCACCCAGCTGACGTGTAAGATCGGTCACATGTACACCGATGTAAGGCATACGTGAACAATACGAGTTTCTTTTGCCAAAATCGAAAAACCGGGCGGCTTTCCGTAATTTGCCGCCGCGCGGACGCTCGGCCAATTCAACCTGCAAGTCCAATTTCTCACCATTGCGGATCACCCCGAGAGTGACCGTCTCACCCGGCTCGTATTCACTGAGCCAGTCAACCAGATCATCATAGTCGGTGATTTCGTGTTCATCGAGAGCGATTATAACATCATCAACCTGCAACCCGACTTCAGCAGCCGGGGAGTCATCTACCACCTCGTTTACGATAACGCCGTACTTGACATCGAGGTCGAAAGCCTCGGCTATATCATAGTCAACCGACCGTGTGACAACGCCGAGCCAGGCGTCGCCATCATGGTGGAAACTTCCGGCCCGGGCAATCGCCCCGATCCCGATAAAAGTGGCTGTCAGCACAATTATCAGGGCTAATCTGGTAAAAGATTTCATCTTAACACCTCGGATCTGGTTCTTATTGCCTCTTTGTTGGGTATACGAAACCGACTGTAAACGGTTTCACCCGGTGCTCAATGATTTGGTCTAATAAATTAAAAAACAGTCCGGTATGAACTCACGACCGGTAAAAGCGGTTGACAAAATGCCGAGAAACAATATAATGGGCCTGCCTGAAATGGGTAGGTTAGAGATGGTTATACTCCCCTGTAGCTCAGTTGGTAGAGCAGCTGACTGTTAATCAGCGGGTCGCAAGTTCGAGTCTTGCCGGGGGAGCCAGAATAAAACCACGAACCTCCCGAGGCTCGTTGGTTAACGATAGAGTCAGGGGAAACGGGAGGCGTGAAGTAACCGTTTCCCCTGATTTGTTAGAGGGTTACGACAAGGCGGACATGGGCAT
>JAJRTA010000023.1 GCA_024278515.1 Candidatus Zixiibacteriota bacterium | reverse complement strand
GGCCAGAGCGACCGGCAGGGTGCGAAGTTCGCTTGACGATGTCAGAATAAACGGGAACAGAAAAGAGTTCCAGTTGGTGAAAAAGACCTGAATCGCCAGCACCGCCAGAGCCGGTCGGCAAAGCGGCATTACTATCGTCAACAGAATGCGTAAATCGGAAGCTCCGTCGATACGGGCCGCTTCTTCCATCGAAGGCGGGATAGATTCCACGTACTGTTTCACCAGAAAGATACCTATCGGATTGACCAGGAACGGCAGTATCAGCGCCCAGTAAGTGTCATAGAGACCGGCTTTCATCATCAGAACGTAAAGCGGAATGATAATAATATGCGCGGGAATCATCAGCACCACCACGACCGAAACAAACAGGAGGCGGTTGGTTAGTTTATTGTATCGAGCCAAAGCATACCCGCTCATGAAGCAGAAGAGTATGTTGCCTAAAGTGACAGTCAATCCGACCAGTACGGAATTAAACAAAGGCCTTCCCAGCCCGCCGGAAGACAGCAGGTCGGCGAAATTTTCAAGCGTAATGCCGCCGTCGATCCAGTCGGAGACGGTGAGGCTGCCGGTAAGTTCCATCAGGGATATTCGCATCATCCACACGAGCGGATAGATCATTCCAGCCAGCACCACGCTCAACAGCAAATATCTCAGAAAACAGCGCGCACGGCTTTTGTTTTCTACCATACCGATTGCCTCCGTCTGAGCAAAATCATCTGGATGATCGAAAAGACGGCGATGATTACAAACAGCAGATAAGAGGCGGCGGAAGCGTAGCCGAAGCGAAATTGCGTCTGGAGGCCCTGCTCGTAAACGAAATAGACGACGGTAGCGGTATCGAACTTTCCCCTGGTCATGACAAAAATTTCCACGAACACCTGAAACGACTTGATCGTGTTGATAACAACAATAAAAAGCGCCACCGGACGCAACAGCGGCAGCGTAATCGACCAGAACCGCCGCCAGCGCCCGGCTCCGGCAAGCTCTGCCGCTTCGTAAAGTTCCTCCGGGATCGCCTTAAGGCCGGCCAGAAAAATCAGCATATAGTACCCGACCGACATCCAGACATCCATCGCCATAATTGATAAAAGAGCGGTTGAAGAGTCATACAGAAAACCATGTTCCGGTGGTGTCAGACCGACCAGCTCTGTTAACAGGGCCACATAACCGCCGCGCTGATACAGATTGGTGAAGATGAGCGCGATTACGACCATTGAAGTAACCGACGGCAGAAAATATCCGGCCCGGAAAAATGAGCGGCCGCGGAATCGACGGCTGACCATCAGGGCCAGCAGTAAGGCAACAACGGTAGTGACCGGTATCGTGCCGAGTACAAAGACAAATGTATTCTTAAGGGCGGCAAGAAAATCCGGATCGATGAACAGTTCGCGATAATTGTCCCATCCGATCCAGTTGTATGATCTGGCCAGCAGTTGGTAATCGGTGAAGCCCATTACCAGTGAGTAAACCAACGGGAAAAGCCAGAACAGGACGAAAGTAATCAACCAGGGAGAGGAGAGGGCGAGATTACTCGACGGTCGCAGACTCATTTCTTTTTCAGGGCTTCAATTTTCAAACGGGCTTCGTAAAGCGCCTGGGCCGGAAGTCCGGAGCCGAAGAGAGCGTCCTCGACTGCTTCTTCAATAATCGACTCGATATTGACCCAGTCCGGATCGACCGGGGGATGTTTCACCATCGACATTTGTTTGATAAAAGTCTGCAGGTGGGAGTTGGATTTGAAATACTCATCTTCCTGGGCCGCTTTGCTCGAGGGATTGGCGGAACGGTTAGCCTTGCAGAAACGGACCTGGTTCTCCGGTAGTGTTATAAAGTCGATCAGCTTCAGGGCCGCGTCCTTGTTTTTCGTTGCCGAGTTGATCGCAAGAAACTCGCCGCCAAGAAATGAGCGGCCGGGAAATTTCAACCCCGGGATGAGTGTCGTCACGAAGTCGATATCACGTTTTTCCTTCTCTATCCGTTTCAGCAGCCAGTCGCCGGATATGATGAAACCTATTTTGCCGTCAAGGAAAGCGTCCTCGATACCGCGCTGATTGGCCACATAACCGCAGGAGTCATGCAGCTCCTTGTACCGATTGAGCGCCTGCACGCTTGCGTTGGAGGCCAGCAGACAGAGTTTGTTGTCATCACTGAAAAGTCGCGCGTCATACGACCAGAAAAACGGCAGAAACTTCTTGTACAGGCGGTGTTTTTCAGCTGTGTTGGAACCCCAGCCGTAAATATCATCACCCAGCGCGTGAACTTTGTTCGCCGCCTCTTTTAGTTGATCCATTGTCACCGGAGCAAAGATCGAGTCGTACCCGGCGCGGATCATCAGAGAACGATTACAGAACAGCACTCTGGTACCGAGAATCCAGGGTCTGGCGTATAGTTTACCTTTGTAAGCGGCCATCCCGTAACCGTGGAACTCGCTGCTGTCTTTGGCTAAATAGTCGGATAAGTCCAGCAGGTGTCCCGACTCGGCGAACTGCGCTATCCAGTCGGAACCCAGCTCGAGGACATCAGGGCCACGCCCGGAGGCCAGCGCCACGACGATTTTTTCATGACCGTTGGCCCAGGTCAGGTCGGTCAATTTTACATTGATATCAGGATTGGCCTGTTCGAACTCGTCAACAATCGCTTCGACAGTCGGCTTTACGCCCGGGTCGGTCCAGAACTGCCACCATTCGATAGTCACGGCTTGCGCACTTGCTGATAATATCAAAAAACAAAAGATGATCAGACATACATTCTTAAACATACTACCTCACGTTGAATTATTCCTGTCGCCAAGAAAAGCCGGACAGTAATACGGGTCAATGAAAAACTTGTTGACCGACAGTACCACGAACCGGACCTTGTCTGCGTGCAGCCACTCCATTTGATAGCAACCGTTACCAGTGATCCCGAATGGATCGATATCAACCGACTGCCGACCCTGATCGCGGCAGTTGTTGCAGTGGCCATTGTTCTGTATACAACTTATCATCGAGCCAGCCGCCGAAAATTCAAGATGCGGCGGATCGCCGGGCTTAACGCGGTGGAGGAGGCTATCGGACGCGCTACCGAAATGGCCCGCCCTCTTCTGTACACGCCGGGGTGGGGCGGAGATATCCAGCGACCGACCACGATTGCGTCGATGAATATTCTCGCACAGGTTGCGGAAAAGACAGCGCAATACGATTGTCGCCTGGTGTTCCCGACTCACGATCCGGTGATAATGTCCGTAGCTCAGGAAGTTGTGCGGGAGGCGTACGCCAGAACCGGTTTCCCTGACCGTTACAGAGCCGACGACATTACCTACGTGACATCATCGCAATTCGGCTATGCTGCGGCTGTTGACGGTATGATCACACGTTTGAAACCGGCCTCTATTTTTCTGCTGGGGACTTTCGAAGCGGAGTCGCTGATCCTGGCCGAGACAGGCCACTCGGTAGGAGCCATCCAGATTGCCGGGACCGATTCGACCATTCAGTTGTCTTTCTTTATCGTCGCCTGTGATTACACGCTGATAGGGGAGGAACTGTTCGCCGCTTCCGGCTATCTTTCTCAGGATCCGTCTATTTTAGCGTCAGTGCGTGCTCAGGACATTATGAAACTGCTTATCATTGTTATGCTGGTAGTTGCTGCTGTCTGGAGTACGATAGGCTTTCTGACCAACGGTGGCGGTGAAGGGTGGTGGACCTTCTGATGGATCGCAGGATTGCCCTGATAATATGTTTTGTTTTCGGGCTGGTGATGTTCGCCCAGTTCTTCTCGGACCACCCGGTAGCCCACCGGGTCAACCAGGATGTGCTGGTCGAATATGTTCAGATTATCTTTGCTTTTGCTTTGATTGTCGGGGTGGTGGCGTTGGTCAGGAACAGTATAAAACAGGTCAGCTCCGGTCAGGACCGACCCTTCCGGATGGTGATGCTGGCCGGGCTTGTATCGATGCCGATTCTGGCGATCGGATGGGGAATCGAAGCCGGTTCGCCGTTCCAGTGGATGTTTGAAAATGTACAGGCGCCGATGCAATCGACCGTGTTTGCCTTGCTGGCTTTTTTTGTCGCTTCGGCCTCATACCGTGGATTCAGGGCCCGTTCGGTGCCGGCGGCGATTCTGTTGGCGGCCGCCTTGATTATCCTGTTGGGACGTAGTCTCATGATCGGACCGTTGGCTCATGTACTGCCGGACATTGCCGAGTGGATTCGCAACTACCCGTCGATGGCGGCACGGCGCGCGATACTTATCGGCATCGGGCTCGGTTCACTGACAACTTCGTTGCGAGTGATTGTCGGTATCGAACGAACCTGGCTGGGGGGTGAGAAATAGTGCGACTGGAAACACGCCACTGGATTTTTATCGGACTGTTCGTTCTTATCGGTCTGGCCATGGCCTCGG
The DNA here is from genome assembly GCA_024278515.1 of Candidatus Zixiibacteriota bacterium. Classification (GTDB taxonomy): domain Bacteria; phylum Zixibacteria; class MSB-5A5; order GN15; family FEB-12; genus JAJRTA01. The sequence continues at coordinate 1,026 of JAJRTA010000023.1, read as the reverse complement.
GGATCAGACTGCCGACCCCGATTTCGGAACAGACTCAGAAAATGTATGATTATATCGACTCACTGCCGCCCGGTTCTATCCTGCTGGTGTCATTTGATCATGAAGCCTCGTCGCTGCCTGAAATCCAGCCTATCGCTTTGGCCCTGTTGCGGCATTGTTTTGAACGCGGTGTCAGAATTATCGGTTTGGCTCTTATGGCCGAGGGGACCTCGGTAGGGTATCATCTGACCAACAAAGCGGCCGGGGAATTCAATCGAAAATACGGCGCCGATTATGCCTTTCTCGGTTTTCGGCCTCAGTATATCGCGGCGATTCTCTCTATGGGGGAGTCGTTCAGGGCGACTTTTCCGGAAGATTATCTTGGGCGGCCATCGGAATCACTGCCGCTTATGAATGATGCAGACGATTACAACGGCGTGGCGGGAGTGTTGTCGATTGCTGATGGTTCCTATACCACGCACTGGATTGAATACGGCGGGCGTTACGACCTGGCCGTGCTGGCCGGAGTGACTTCGGCAATGGTCACGACTTATGATCCGTACGTCGCTTCGGGTCAAATAAAGGCCATGATCAGCGGGTTGCGGGGAGCGGCCGAGTATGAAAGCCTGATAGGTCACGACGGGGGAGGGGCGCGCGGGATGCTGGCGCAGTCGTCGGCTCACCTCTATGTGATCCTGCTGATAATTCTCGGCAATGTTTCCTATTTCGTGAAGAAACGGAGGGCAGGCTGATGGATATCAGTACGCTGATTGCCGGTCTGCTGACCCTGGCGATTCTGACTTTTCTGTATCGCGACAACCCGATCTACAAAATGGCCGAATCGCTTTTGATCGGCGTCTCAGTCGGATATATGCTGGTCACAACCGTGTCGTCCACGTTGATGGGGCTTTTGTTCAAGCCGCTTTTCGGTGACGGCAGTTTGCGGTTGATAGTCCCTCTGATACTTGGTCTTCTGATGTTCGGACGTTTTTTCAGCAAAACATCTTTCCTGTCCCGCTTTCCGATAGCCGTAATGATCGGCTCCGG
>JAJRTA010000022.1 GCA_024278515.1 Candidatus Zixiibacteriota bacterium | reverse complement strand
CTCCTTGAAATAGTCAATATCGTTCTGCTTTCAACCGGCAAAGGATAAGCGGAGAGACCGGCCGGTATTTTTTTGTTGACTTTTATTGTGCGGCGCACTATAATGCGGCAGGAGTTGAATTATGAGAATAATAAAACGATACAGCAACCGACGGCTGTACGACACCGAGCAAAGCCGGACCATCATCCAGAAACAACTGGCTGAACTGGTCAGGGACGGGATCGATGTGAAAATCATCGATACCGTGAACGGGCATGATATAACTATGGCCGTGCTGGGACGTATAATAATAAATGAAGCTCCGAAATGGTCCGACAAACGTCAGACCACGGAACTGTTTTCGAAAATGATAATGTTAGGAGGCGAGAAGTCCATGTCCATTCTGAAAAACACTATTCTGGCATCGATCGGCGCGTTCAATGTCACCAAGGCGAAGGCTGAAAAAATTATCGATGAGCTGATCAGGAAAGGTGAGCTGGACAAATCCAACCGCAAGCAGGCGGTGATGGAACTGCTGTCCAAAGCCGAGGCGTCGACGGCCAAATTAAAAGACCGGGTCGCCAAAGAAGCCGGACGAGCCCAGACTGAGGTGGCTAACGTAATCAAAAAGCTCAATCTGGCTCGACAGGCTGACCTGAAAAAGATCGAGACTAAAGTGGACAAGCTGGCCAAACAGCTCAAGGCTCTCGAAAAGAAGCTCGATAGTCTGGGTTAACCGGCCGCGTTCCTGATCATCTGTTCGAACTCTTCTTCGGTGATGACAGCCACGCCGAGTTTCTCAGCTTTGGCCAGTTTGGAACCGGCGTCGGCGCCGCAGAGGAGGTAGTCTGTCTTTGATGAGACCGCCCCGGCCACTTTGCCGCCCATTTCGACAATCCGATTCTTGAAATGGCCCCGCGGCCGCGAGAGTGTGCCGGTAATGACAAACTGTTTCCCGGTCAGAGGGCCGTTTTTTTCACTGCTTTTCCAGTCGGGGAAAAGTACTCCCCTTTTTTTCATCCGCTCTATCATTCTCCGGTTCGGCTCGTGTGAGAAAAAGGCGACAATGTCGCCGGCGATAGTCGAACCGATGCCGTCGATCTGTTCCAGTTCTTCCACCGAGCTGTTCTGAAAGCTCTCGAAAGACCTGAAATGATCGGCCAGAGCCGCTGATGCGGTCTCGCCGACACCCGGAATGCCGAGGGCGTAGATCACCCTAGGCAGTGAGGTGCCGCGTGAGCGGTCGATCCCGGCCAACAGTTTCTCGGCCTTTTTGTCGGCCATCAGGTCAAGGGGAAGGAGTTGTTCTTTGGTCAGGAAGAACAGATCAGCCGGATTGGCTACCAGCTTGTTGTCGATCAGTTGACGGGCCAGCTTCCCGCCCAGCCCTTCGATGTCGAACCCGCCCCTGGATGCAAAATGAAACAGCCGCCCTTCAAGCTGGGCCGGACAGCTTGTATTCATACACCGCCAGGCCGCTTCCCCCTCGGTTCGTTCAATCGGTTCACCGCATGAAGGACAGACAGAGGGGAACGTAACGGCCTGTGTATTCTTCGGTCGTCTGGACAGATCGACCGCGACTACTTCCGGGATGACATCGCCGGCCCGACGGACCGTCACCGTGTCGCCGGGTCGCGCATCGAGTCGGTTCAGTTCATCTTCATTGTGCAGTGAAGCATGAGTAACCATTACGCCGGATACACGGACCGCCTTGAGATTGGCTACCGGCGTCACTACGCCTGTCCGTCCGACCGAAAACTCAATGGCTTCGACCGTCGTCTGTGCTTCTTCAGCCGGAAACTTCCAGGCTACCGCCCATCGGGGGGCGCGTGAAATCCGGCCAAGCACGGCCTGCCGGGCAAAGCTGTCGACTTTAACCACCATCCCGTCGATTTCGTAATCGAGCTTCGGACGATCCTCAACCAGCCGGTTGAACGCCTGCTCGACACCGGTAAGCCCGTCAACAGCATCAATGCGGTCGTTGATCAGGAACCCTTCATCTTTCAACAACGCCATTACCTTCTGCTGGCTGTTCAGATCATCGAGGTTGGTGTCGGAGATGCCGTAGGCATAGAAGATAAGCGGGCGCGAGGCGGTGATTTTGGAATCGAGTTGCCGAAGCGAACCGGCGGCGGCGTTGCGGGGGTTGGCAAGGGTAGGTTTGCCCGCGGCAGCTAACTCCTGATTCAGCTTTTCAAAGGCGGACTTTCTGATAATCACCTCTCCACGAACTTCAAGGAGAGGATATTTCCTTGCCGTTTCGGCTGAGAGTTTAAGCGGAATATTCCTGATCGTACGAAGGTTAGGCGTAATGTTCTCCCCGGTACGACCATCACCACGAGTAGAACCAAGTACGAACAGACCGTTCTCGTAAACCAGCTCCACAGCCAGACCGTCCAGTTTCGGCTCGGTCACATACCGGATTTCATTTTCAGTTTCCAGCCCCTCGCGAACCCGACGATCGAACTGAGCGAATTCTTCAGCACTTGTCACTTTCTGAAGTGACAGCATGGGCACGCGATGTTCCACCGGTTGAAACTTCTCCGAAGGCGGCGCGCCGATCCTCTGACTGGGAGAGTCGGGAGTGACAAGCTCCGGGTGCGCTTTTTCGATTGCAAGCAGACGGTCGAACAGGCGATCGAACTCGGCGTCGGATATTTCCGGCTTGTCAAGCAGGTAGTAAAGTCGATTATGATGATTAATTCTTTCCCGAAGCTCTTCAAGCTCGGCTATGATTTTTTTGTCCGCCTGACTCATGCCGGCAATTAAGCGGCGTATGACGCCCGCGTCAACAACTTGCTGACCGCCCCTGTGCGTGAAAGTTCATACTGTAACGGCCCAGCCCTTGCGGCAGCGTTTACGGAAGGTGGCAATCTCCCTGCCGGCGATATCGTCTTCTATCCTCTCTACCCAGATGGCAACCAGATTGTCTTTCGAATCCACCTGCGCCACCACGGTCCGGGCAAGATAGAAATTGCGTTCGGCGCGGTCTGACGAGTACCGGATCCTCACCATTGTGCGGTCCCGGTTGGTAGTGACAGTCGGTTCTTTGATTGTTTCCCGGAAATCAAGCCAGCGAATATCGGCCATTTCGATAACCTCAGGAAACTCAAGCTCGTCCTGAACCGACCAGGCCCGTCGGGGAAGAGAAAGCTCCACGAAAATCAGGCGGGCATTACGGTCGAAGTCCAGCCGCACCGTCTCACTCTCGAGATAAGAGAAAAAACGGTTGCGGGTGTCAAAAAGACCGATCTGCACATAAAGCGCATCTTCTTCAAGTTGATAAAAACCCCGGCCGGGCTCGATAGGCCGGGTCGGGGTAGTTATTCTCAGTCTGAGATATTCCAGGGTCACAACATCAGAGTTCCTTCAAACGGTCACGAGCCTGTTCCGCGGAGAGTGTATTAGGGTGATCATCGACCACTTCCTGATAGATCTTCTTCGCTTTTTCCTTGTGCCCGAGTTCCTCGTGTGAGCGAGCCAGCTTGTACAAAGCTCTGTCGATATTCGGCGAACTCTTGTAGTCCCGCACCATTACTTCGAACTCAGCTATCGCCTCGGTGAATTTCTCGAGCATGTAATAGCTCTCACCGATCCAGTAGTGAGCGTTCGGCACATTTTCATGCTGCTGACAGTTTTCGAGGAAATTACGAAAACCGTTGATCGCCTTTTCGTACTCGAGCTGCCGGACCAGAATAAAAGCGTCATCATAGGTCTGGCTGCAGTCAATCGACGGCGTCTCGTTATCGGTCCGGGTGACGGTGCCGGATTCCGACTGCTGAGCGCCGGGACTGGCGGTTATTACGCGAATCTCTTCTTTGCAGCACTCGTTGATGCGGATCATCAGTTCGCTGTTACTTTGCATCAAAGCAGCGATCTGATTATTGAGGTCGCTGATCGCCGTACGCATCTCCGCCCGGAGACGGTTGTCCGCCTCCGCACTATGAGCGATAACGGAGTCCATCCGCGCAATCGCCGCGCGCATTCTGGCGTTGTCGGTTTTCAGCGTCCGCGTATCGACCAGGATATCATTGGCCTGTCGATGAGTGGCGCAACCGGTCAGCCAGATACCGATAAACATAACCGCCATCAAGAGGATGGCGGTTATGATTTGTCTTGAACGTGTCATCATGACAAATGGTTACTGTGAGATGATACGGAACTCACAGCGCCGGTTTTTCTGCCATGCGGCTTCGTTATGGCCCGGATCGACCGGACGTTCCTTGCCGTAACTGATTGTGGACAGACGGTTGGCCGGAATACCGCGGCTGATCAGGTAGTCCATGGCCGCCTTGGCGCGTTTGGCGCCGAGAGACAGGTTGTACTCGACGGTTCCGCGTTCGTCACAGTGGCCTTCGATTTTGACAATAGCGTTCGGAAACTCCATCAACAGGTCGTAGTTGACATCGAGCGCGCTCTTGGCGTCACTGCGGAGGTTGGATTTATCAAAATCAAAATAAACCGTCTGAAGCTGTGACTCCTTGAGTTCCGGCGGTGGCGGCGGAGGAGGTGGCGGCGGCGGCGGCGGAGTCGTATCCGGCGGCGGGGTTGTGTCGATTACCGGCGGCGGTTCCGGCGGCGGCGGCGGACTGCCGCATCCAATATAGCTGATTACGAAAACCGCAATTAGTCCGAGTAACAGTAGTTTCTTCATCTCAACTTTCCCTCGCTTTATACAAACATTTCACACATTCATACCAATGTCCGCAAAATCTAAAGCGACGATACCCGGCGGTCAATAAAAAACACAATAATTCTTCTGAAAGGAGACCTTTTCCCGGTAACAAAGCCTTAACGCGATGAGCGCGGTCGACCGGGCACGTCGGGAGGCAGGGGGCCCCAGACCGGGTTGGAGCATCCGCCGTCGTTGGTCAGCCGCCGCTGATTGCGGCCGGTGACATCCATGGTGAATATCTCCTGCGGCCCCAGGCGGGTCGAGGCGAAGACAATATGTTTGCCGTCCGGCGCGAAATGCGGGTTTTCATTCTGTCCCAGTTCGGTCATCAGCCGGTACATGGTGCCTGAGGTGTCGATCGAAGCGAGGTCGAACCGCCCGGAACGGGTGCGGGAGACGAACGTGATCCGGTCGCCGCGTTGTGCCCAGATAGGCGAGTCGTTATATCCTGTTTCGTAGGTCAGCCTCCGCACGTTGAGACCGTCGGAGTCCATCAGGTATATCTGTGGTGCCCCGGAACGGTCGGACGCGAAGGCGATCATACGGCCGTCCGGCGACCAGGTGGGAGAGGTGTCGATCGACCAATGATTGGTGAGCCGTTTGATAATCTTGCCGTTCAGATCCAGTACGTAGATTTCCGAGTTGCCGTCTTTGGTCAGAACACAGGCGATTTTGTTGCCGTCGGGAGAAATAGCCGGCGCCCCGACAAGGCCGGGATAAGAGGCTATTTTTTTCGTCTTTTTGGTTCTGATATCCACCCGGTAAAGATGCGGGTCACCATCGACATAACTGCAATAGTACAGCGACTCTCCATCCGGCGAAAAAGCAGGCGATATATTTATGGATCCGTTGCTGGTAATCTGTTCTTCATTGGCTCCGTCGTAATCGGCTATGAACAGTTCCTTGGCCTTGCCAATCTTTTTTACATAGGCAATTTTAGTCAAAAATATGCCCGGGTCGCCGATCAGTTGGCGGACGATATCGTTGGCGATCTCATGCCCCAATTGACGCCATTCATCGCGGGGTCGGTCCACTGTGCCCCGCGCAATCTGGTTTTTCCTGAGGGTGTCGAACAGTTTCCAGCGCACTCGCATCATACGACCGGGGAATTCGGCTTCGAGTTTGACCACATAGGAAGCACCAAGACGCTCCCAACCGAAAAGATCAAGCTCGACAATTTCATAAAGTCGGATGAAAAAGCTGTCGATTGGAATAAGTTCGAAATCGGCGTAAAAATCGAGATCACGCTGCACGATTCTCGTAACATACTGCATCAGTGTCGTGTCGTTGCGGGTGATATACTCGGTGCCGACATAAACCATATCATCGACCCCTATCGCGGTCGGCTCGGCGGCGCCGACTATGGTATCGAACAAAACATGCCTGATTTCGGTTTCGTCCTGAGCCCGGGCACGTGAGAAAAGACAGATGGCAAGTACTGAAAGAACTGTGATGAGTGCGAGTTTTCGTGTCATATTTATCTACCTGGAACGCCTTTGAAGGGCAGGGTTATGCCGATTATCTCATCGGCGAATTGACGTGGTAAGGGAGGAAACGGGTCTGATTTACTGATAGCCGCCAGACAGGCTTCATCAAACGGTTTGACCCCTGACGAGGTCTCGATCCGCTTGACAATTACCCGCCCTGATTTGATAACCTCGAAATATATCGTGCAGACCAGCACCGCGTCCGAGGCCACCGGATTGCGCCAGTTGCGCAGAATCTTGTTGAAAGCCTGAGTAAACCAATAAGGATACTCGAAGCTGGCGTTGTTTATCGTGGCCCCGGCGAATACCGCTCCTTCTCCGGTTACGGTGGAATGAATCTCCGACGGCCCGGTCTCCTGTGGCGGTGGTGATTCCTGAACCGGCTGTTCAACAACGGACTCTCTGGGAGGTTCTTTCGGTTCCGGGGGCTCTTCGACTTTTGGCTCCTCTTCGATCACTGCTTCTTCATCGTTGGTTTCCGGCTCGCTGATCGGTATTTCTTCCGGTTCTTCAATTGCCGGTTCAGGTTGTTTGATGCTGACCGGCTCTTCAACAGTTTCTTCTTTCACCGTTTCGGCTGCCGCCGGAGGATTCTCAAAAAGGACATCGACCGCGATTACCTCCATATCATCAGGCGTACTGTTGATATCAAACGGCGAAGCCAGCAGGGTCAGGGCCAGGATGCCCACATGCAGCGCAACAGACAGTAGAAAGTCCCGCGCCATTGATCTATCTCCTTCGTGAGGACTTTTCCTTGTGCGCGGTCACCAGACCGATTGAGTTGACGCCCATTTCTTTGAGCCGTCCCACGACCTCGATAGCCAGTCCGTATGGAACTGCGGAATCGCCGCGAACGAACACAGATGATGTCCGTTCCGACTCCATCTCGCGCCGAACCGCATCCTCGAACCTGCCCGGACCGGCCCAGCGGTCGTTGACATAAATACCGCCAAGGCTGTCAATCGTTATCACCACACCGTGCGTTTCTTCATCGAGGGCGGCGGTCTTGGTTTTGGGCAGGTTGATCTCGATACCGGACTGCAAAAGCGGAGCGGAGATCATGAAGATGATCAATAAAACCAGCACGACATCGACCAGATTGGCGATATTGATATCGGCAACCGCACCGTATTCGCGAGGACGCTTTCGCATCAAAGAGCCTCCTTGCGGGCGCGGACCATGAAGGCGAGGATAAAGTTGTCGGCGTACTTGTTCTGAAACTTGATTCGGTTGTTCGCCCAGTTGTAAGCTATGACTGCGGGAATAGCTGCGCCAAGCCCGACGATTGTAGCCAGAAGAGCTTCGGCGATACCGGGAGCGACCACCGCCAGCGAAGCCGAACCGCGTTCACCGATCGACCAGAATGAATCCATTATCCCGACCACTGTACCCAGCAGCCCCATAAACGGAGCCGCGCTGGCCGTGGTGGCGAGAAAGATCACTCTTCGCTCAAGGATACCAATCTCTTCAGTCAGCGTGCGCTCCATGGTCATCTCGACCACCTCGTATTCTTCATTCGAGAGGGGTTGTTGGCTGCTTTGTAACTGTCCCCCCTGATTTTTGGCCTGTCTGAGTTCATCCAGCTCCGTGTAGCCGGCCATGAATATCTTCGAAAGGGGGGAAATACTGTACGATTTGGCTTGTCCGATGGAATCAGCCAGTTTGTTCGATTTTTCAAACGAACGCAGGAAACCGGCTCCCGCCTGCTCAACCGCCCGGAATTGCCGCCATTTGTGGAATATGATAAACCAGGAAACCAGCGACATAAAAGTAAGACAGATCAAAACGAATAGCCCGAAAGCCGAAGTTTCTCCGATTATTTGCCAGACCGAACCAGTGAATAAGCCTATTACCATCAGATGTTCCATATCAGTTCTACGCTTTACTTTTCGAAAAGTTTATCCTCGACCGTTGAGCGGTCTCGACCGGTCGTATTTCGGGTTCATGCCGGTATGCGCGGCAACATACTGTACTGGCGTGAATAAAACCGTCCGAAGGCCCTATTACAATATTAAAATGCCTGATCTTAAACCTTGACCTTGTAGTCAATCCTTATGTTAATCCGGACCTGAAAGGCAGGAACGAGCGCCGGATGAGACTCTGCCGATCCGAGGTCGAGATCGGAGTAACCGTTGATCTCGTCCCGCGTTCATAACCGCTTCGACCGTGCGGACAATGGAATGGCGCATGGCGGAGCGAGCTTCGGTATGGCCGGAGTAAAAATCAAAGAGGAGTTGCTTATGCGAAAAGTGTTGGCGCTTATCATGATGTTAATGTTTACATCTCTCTTCTTTGGCGCGGGTTGCGGCAAGAAGAAAGCGGACTCGTCCGATACAAAGGTCCCTCCCGAGACTAAAAAAGCTGAGATGATGGATTCCACGGCGATGGATTCCGCTGACTGGCATGAAACTGAGATGGATTCGATGAGTCACGAAGGCATGTAGGATTTTTCAGAGACATACCGCAGTAAAGATATAATTGAGCTAAGCCTCCCGCAGATACGGGAGGCTTTTCGTTTGCATCAGAAAAAAACGGCCGGTCAGCTTTCGATCATCTCGACATTGGCCCGCGGGATGATTGCGCGTTCCCCGTTCTCGAACTCGACTTCGAGAACACGGGCTTTGGATTCGGATTCGAGCTCGGCCAGCGGTGACGGCAGGTCGGTGACCTTGCCCAGTCGTCCAAAGTATGGGTGCCGAATCACACGAACCGGCGAATTGACACCGAGTCCCTGTATTTCGTCTTTGACTGTCTCGGCGGCGGCGGCGGAAACTGTTTTCTCAGGAATAACCACTTCGGGGCGGATAACACCGGCCCGGATCTGGGTCGCGCCGTTCATGCAGGCCATCTCACCTTCATGGGACTTGAGCAGATCGAACGTCTTTTTAGCCATGGCGATCTCTCCGAACCCCTCGCTCACTACCAGGGTGATACCGATATCTTCCGAGCCGGTGATAGCCACGCCTATATCATAGCCGAGGAAGTCGCGCAGGTCCTTGTCGTCGAACCCGCCGACAACAATCCCGCGAACTCCTGTTTTGATCGCCTTCTTGAGCGCCTCGGCTGTTACCAGCGAGCCGCCGACCACCACTTTACCCGACATGTCATCAGTAATCTGGCTGTCGGATAAAATAGACGTGTTGTCGGCCGTGGCGACCTTGATTTCTCCGTAGGTTTCTCCTCCGATCCCGAAAATACCCTGCATAAAAGCGCCCTGACAGCTTACCTCTACTCCTTCATTGGGAAAAATCTGGGTGACTTCACCGCGGAGATAAGCCTTCACTTCGACCGGTATCGGATGGCCGCGTTGCAACACCTGTCCGGTTACTTTGGATACGGATTCCAGCGTACCGCTGATAGTGGCGGCGGCGGAACTGGAGAACCACTTGATAAATGATTTCTTAAGCGCGATTGGCTCCCCTTCTTCAATCGGATCGCCGATTTTCTTGAGCATAACCAGCTCGATATCTTCCGGGGGCACACCCAGCTTGTTGGCGATATTCAACGGCACCACATTGCCCGGCAGGTGGGTTCGCGCGATAACATCGTCGGGCGACACCTTGTCGCCGACTTTAACAATAACTTCCCCTTTGAGCGGCAGTATCCTCTGCTTTTTGACTACCTGTTTCTCAGTAACTTTCAGTCCCGGCGTATATGCGTGAGCCATGCCTGTTTCTTCCTATTTAGAAAGGTTGTCCGCCTGGTTTCAGCGGGCTCTCTTTTTCTTTCGCGCTATTAACACAATAATTACAATCAGCAGTCCGAGAAACGGCAACATATTTGGCGAAAGAACCGAATCGTCGTCATCCTCGGTGTCGTTGTTCTCTTTTGTGTGTACATTCGCCACTTTCACCCGGGCTTTGCCGGCGGCTGCCTCGATGTTCTCAGTGGAAAAAGACTGCACTATCTGCCTGAAAGTGTCTTTACTCTGTTCAAAAAGACTGTCCGGGGAGTAAAAATAAAAGTTGGCCACTCCACGGTCATAGAACTTTGTCACCAGCATCAGCTTCTTGGTTATCTGGTCGCGATGCACAATATCGTTGATGACCGTCGCAAGTTTCTGATCGGTATCATACGAAGGCTCGTTCGATTTCATATCGGCCAGAAAATCGGCTACCGGGTAGTACTTGACATCCTTGCCGAAAGTGGTCTCCATGATTTTCAAAACACTGTCAATCTGTATCTGAGACATTTCGCCCACAGTGTCGACAGTCAGTATAAGATAATCACCGATAAAGAACGGCGCCGAAGTCGATGGCGCGAATACAGCATCGTACGACAAAACATCCTCACTCGCCTTGCTTGAAAGCAGGAACGCATCCACAGTCTGGTAGTCGATCTGTTCCCACCCCTCAGGGATCGTAATGTAGAAATTGCCTGCCCAGCTTACGTAGTTCTTCCCGGCCCTGGCCGAACCGAGGGCAAACAGTGCCATCATCATTGTAAGAACGATCGCTCTTTTGGTCGTGTTCATCATTTGTCCTGTTCCTGCATCTTAGCGACTAATCCTGCAACCGGTCGGCCGGGTAAATGTCAAGTTCGGTCATCCATTGACGCAGATGTGAAACCCGCTCGTCTTCAGAAAGGGTGGACAGATCGAACGGACGACCCCGTCCATCGAGAATAATACCGACAACGCCACCGTGCAGAGTAGTCTCAAAACGGCTGCCTTTTCCGCCGCCGCAATCATACTGACGCTCCGGCTCGAACACCGCTTTGCAGGTCAACGGCAGACCATTGTCATCGATACCAAGATCGAACTTCTTCATCTCAAGATGGTTCAGGGTTCCGCTGACCTGACCGGACGGGAGGTCGATAGTATATTTCATAACCGGTCCCTGTTTTTTGGATACACCGGACGGAGCCACACAGGTACCCAGATGAATCAGGCAGTCTTTAACGAATACTTCGGTGGCCGCTTTCTTATGCACTTCGGTCAGTACACCGAGCTGGGGCATCATGAAGATGGAATCCACGGCCAGCCGGGTGACCCCTTCCGGCATGAAAGCGTCGATCATCATCAAAGCAGACTGCTGGCGGCGAGGCGCGTGAGAAAGCACTCCGCCCGAACCGATCAGCATGTCGAGGCTCATCATATTCACAATCGAACTGCCCGAGCCGGATTGTTCGAACGCGTCGGCGATAGTACGCTGTTGCTGGATACCCTTCAGAACTGTGGCGAAGTTCTTATGCTGGATAAACGCGAGACGAAGCGCCTCTTTGGCGATCGCCTGCTCGAAGATCAGCTCTTCCATCGACTGCGGAATAGTGGTCGGGCGGATCATTTTGTTCTTGACCCGGTTGCGCAGATCGCGTTCGTCCATCTTGAACGGCACCCACCGCATCACCATCGGCAGGGTTGCTTCGGCAAATACATTCGATATCGAGTATGACATACCCAGGTTGGCCGACACGGTGCGGTTGAATACCGGCGTTTCCTTGTCGGGACGGAAGACACTGAAAACGTCGGTAGTAGCGCCGCCGATATCAACCCCGACCGCTTCGATATTGTACTGTTCGGCGATAGTCTGAATAATCAGCCCCACCGCGCCGGGGGTCGGCATGATCGGGGCGTCGGTCCATGACATCAGCTTCTTGTAGCCGGGGGCCTGAGCCATCACGTGTTCCATGAACTGCTCATGGATCTCCTCGCGGGCCGGCCCGAGATTTTCACGTTCCAGCACCGGGCGAAGGTTTTCGACTATTTTCAGGTCAACCTTGTCGGCCATTGTCTCTTTGACCAGCTCGGTGGCATCCTTGTTGCCGGCGTAAATGATGGGCAGTTTATATGACGACCCCAGCCTCGGACGAGGGTCGGCCGCGGCGATCAGCTCGGCGATCTCGACCACGTGGGTGGTGGTGCCGCCGTCGATACCGCCGGACAGCAAAATCATATCCGGACGCAAAGCGCGGATACGTTCGATCTGCTGATGGGGGAGACGTTTGTCATTCGAGGCGATTACATCCATGACAATGGCCCCGGCCCCCAAAGCGGCGCGTTCGGCCGATTCGGCGGTCATCGACCGGACCACCCCGGCTACCATCATCTGGAGACCGCCACCGGCGGACGAGGTGGAGATATAGACATCGGTTCCTACCTTGCCGTTGGACGGGGTAATAAACTTGCCGTTTTCATCGAGGATTTTCCGCCCGGAAAGCTCTTCCACTTCGGCAACAGCGTTGAGCACGCCCATAGTGACATCCTCAAACGGCGCTTCCACTGTGGTCGGAGCTTCGCCGCGGTGCATCAGGCGGTATTCGCCGTTGACGAACTCAATCAGGATTGCTTTGGTGGTAGTGGAGCCACAATCGGTGGCTACGACTACTTTTATGTCATCGGGGTTGTCGAATTTGGCCATTAACTACATCCGTATATCTGAAAGGTTTCGCAAT
>JAJRTA010000001.1 GCA_024278515.1 Candidatus Zixiibacteriota bacterium | reverse complement strand
TGTCCAACCGTCTGACGCTGGGCATTTCGTACGGCGCCGAGGATATTCTATCGAACCGGGAGCCGAACTGGAACCCGAAGGTCGAGTTCAACGTCAAGTTTCGGGTGGTCGATGAAATCGAAGTCTTCCCGGCGGTGACATTCGGTTTCTGTTCGCAGGGGTTCGGGGCGTGGAATTCCGATCTTGATCGTTACACTTTCAAGTCACGCGGTTTTTACGCCGTGGTCAGCCGCAGTTTTTATTTCTATGACTGGACTTCCGGGTGGCATGCCGGAGTGAACTATTCGCTTGAGAATGAGTTCGATGATGAGACCGATCCTAACCTGTTCGCCGGGTTCGATGCAACGTTCAAATACAATCTCGCGTTCATGGCGGAGTTTGACGCCGCCCTCGACGACAACAAGACACGCCTGCCGGACGGCACGGTCAACAATTTCTCAGGGAAGGGACGGGGCTACCTTAACATGGGGATCAAGTGGCTGGTCAGTCGCAACTTCGAGCTTGAGTTTCTGGCCAAGGATCTTTTGATCAACCGTCGCGAAGCCGACAGCTTTACGCGCGAGTTTCGCCTGACGTATATCTAGCGGTTTTAGGAAGAATCCTTCAACTTTATTCAGGATGAAAAAGTGACCGCTAAAGTCGCTGTTCGCGCCAGCGGGTCAGGACCTGTTCGACAAACTCCCCGACTGACTCGATAACTTTCTCGCGGTATTTCCGTGACTTGTCGGCATCATACTCCGGACTGCCGACCCCCTCTTTATACTGAAGAATCGTCCCCGGCACCGGGTAGATATCGGCCCCCGGACGGAAGTACCAGGCCTGGTCCGGGTCGTAGCTGTCGGCGCCGGCCAGGGATTCATCGATAGCCTGAACCATGGCGGATTCGTCGGTTCCGGCATGACCTCCGACATGCCCGAAAAACTGTTCGGTCATCTCCGCGCACAGCATCCACCAGTGAACGACGCAGATATTGACGCCCAGGTCTCGGTGGCCGTCATGAGCGGCTTGTTTGAGCGCCGTGTTGTTTCCACCGTGGCCGTTCATGATGACTATATTCTGAAACCCGCTGAGGGCAAGCGAGGCAACCAGCTCGTTGATGACATCGCTGAATGTTTCGGCGCTAAGGGTCATACATCCGGCGTAACGTCGCAGTGATCGGGTGACACCGTAGGGCAGAGTCGGCGCGACCAGCGCATTGACCCGCTCGGCGATATTTTCGGCGATATCTTCGGGAATAAAATTGTCGGTGCCGAGGCAGTCGGAACCGTGAGCTTCGACTGTGCCGACCGGAAGAATTACGGTGTCGGTTTTTCCGGGGACAAGTTCTTCGAGTTTGAGCCAGTTAAGTCTCTGGAGGCGTCGTTCCACTCAACCTCCCAGTTTGGCCAGAAGACGTTCCATCACCTTTTCGGTTTCAACCGCGGTTGATTCATCTCCCTCGAACCGGTACTGATTTATGTCTCGTACCATGATCTCGAGTTCTTCGGATGTTTCCACAGCGTACCAGATTTCCTGTTCCGACCAGGCGAGACCTTTTTCAGTCAGGGCATCGACAACTTCGGAGTAAATCGAAGGTGACTTCCAGTCAAAATCACTCATGTTGATATGCGGTTTGCCGGACAAACCGAGGATGTAGTAGCGGCCTTCCGGCGTGGGTCCGAAAACGGCATCGGATTTTTCCAGTTTGTTCAGAGCCGCTTTCAGCATACGGGTTGTAATGGTAGGAGTCCGACTCCCGACCAGCAGGACATTGTCATATCCGGCCTCGAAACATTCCGCAAACAGTTTTTCTATTCGGATACCCCAGCGTTCTTTTTTCTGTTCATGCAGGCTGAACCGTTTGCTTAAAGCTGTAGCCGCTTTGCCGGACAGTTTCTTTTTGAGATAATCGTGAATTATCTGCACGAATCGTTTACGATCGCTGTCGGTGATGTAGTAGAGACGGACATCGGCCGATTCCACGTCAAGGGCGTGTGTGATCGTGTCGGAGATAAACGCCTGATGCAGGAAACGGAGATCATCTCCCTGTATGGATCCGAGGTCCATACTGGAACCATCCTCGAAAGGCTCCTGAACGCAAATGGCGATAACGCTGGTGATACTCTTTTTCTTTGGCATACTCTAACGACTCTATAGTCCTGAATCGACGGCAATATAAATTTGGTGAATGAGAGAGTCAAGCTGACCGTGATAAAAAAGCGGCTGTATGATTGAAAAAAGTTTATCGACGGTTACTTTAATTGTTGCATCTCCGAAATCATTTCCTCCGGAGAAATAAGGCCCTGTCGTATCATCTTCGGGTTGCCGTCGGCATCGAGTAACAACGTGGTCGGGAGAGAGTACATCTTCATACCGAATCGTTTCATGAATGCCCGAGTGATCTTTGAGTCCGCTTTTTCAAGTTGTACTTTAATCGGAACGAACCGTTCGGCCTCGCGGATAACATCGGGATGACCGAAAGTCCTCTTTTCAAGCACACGGCAATTTGCGCACCAGGTCGCCCAGGTGTCGATCAGGACAGGCCGACGCTCGTTTTTGGCTTTGGCCAGTCCGGTTTCGAGGTCGGTCACCCAGTCGATTTCGTGTTTTTGCCGGTCGATAGATGAGCCGACATTTACCGGCAGCCATTTAGAAGCTGGAGGGAGGACCAATCCTTCAAGCAGGATTGTACCGACCAGCAGATAAGCGCCGATGAGCAACGCGATAAGGCCGAGGAATTTTTTGAGCCGGGCAAACCCTCCCGCTTCGGAAGTCAGGCGATCCATTCCGCCGCCGAAGACACCGAAAGCCAGAAGGAGCAGGGCGGTGAGGATAGCCGTGGTTGTTACCGGAATGATCGTACGAAGGAAGTAAAGAGCCATCAGAAGAAGCACGAAACCGAAGAACTTCTTGATCTGTTCCATCCACTCTCCGGCCCGGGGTAGTGAATTGATGGCCGAGGAAAAAGTGCCGATTATGACAAACAGCGTCCCGAGGCCGAGCGCAAATATAAACAGCACCAGAAAACCAAAGTAGGGCGAGCCGTAAGTGGCGATGTACAGAAGGATACCGGCCACGAACGGTCCGACGCACGGAGACACGACCAGCGCCGCTACCGCGCCGAGGACGATTGCGCCGCCGATACCGCCGCTTGTTTTGGTGGTGCCGAGTTTCTGACGGATGAACATGGGCATCTGAAGTTCGTAAAGGCCGAACATCGACAGCGAGAATATGACAAAGATGACAGCGATTCCTATCACTACCGGAGGACTGGCCAGCCAGGCGCCGAATACGCCGCCAACCATAGATACCACCAATCCCATGACGCCGTAAATAACCGCCATGCTGCCGACGTAGAACAGCGACATAATGAATCCGCGTCCGATTGACCGTTGCTGACCGGCGAAAATACTTACTGTTATCGGAATCATCGGGTAGGTGCATGGAGAGAAAGATAAAACCAGGCCGGTGACAAAGGCCAGCCCGAGGGCAAGCAAATATCCCCAGAAACCGTATTTATCGACCAGTTCCTGAAGCTCGTTGGTTTGTGCGGAGGACGATACGGTTTCCCCGGAGCTTTGCCGGTCAGGGTCGACGCTCGTATTATCGAACAGGTCGGGGCGGTTGGGCGCGCCCAAAGCGCCGACAGCGACTTTTAATTCGGTATCGATTGACTGGGGCGCGCGACAGGTGGAATCATCGCAGGCCTGGTAATTCAGGGTCATCGGCAAAATGTATTCCCCGTCGGCGACATCAGCATCGATCATCAGGTCGAATGAAATAACAACCCGGTTGGAGTAAACCGAGATGTTTTCATCGAGGAAAGGGACATCGTGCGCTTCGGGGAAAGTGATATTGGAAACCTGGAAACCGGCGGGATTTTCAAACGACAGGCCGGCTGGAATGAGCCAGTCCTGATACGGTTTGGAGGAATTGATATGCCAGCCCGGTTTGATATCCGCAATCAAAGCCGCCTTCCAGCTATGACCGGATTCAACGCTGGTGTACGACAGGGCTGTCGAAACCTCTACCAGTGTTTCATCAGTTTCGATTGGCGGTGTGCCGAAATCTATTTCAGCATAGCCGATATTCCAGATACCGAGAATTAAAGCGGCGGCCAGAATCAACCGCCATGCGATGGTCGGCCCAGTGTAATTTTTCATGAATGATAAATCGAACACCGGCTCCCGGTTCAGGGGGTCGACATGTTCAGGTCCTTAGTTTTGGTCCCGGGTTTGGCTTCGGGACGTCAATTCCTATTTGTTTTTTTATCCGCCGGTCATTAGAATGCCGCGGATTATCCAATACCGCACTAAACGCGGACAAGGCTCGATCAGGAACGATCCTGGTTTTTGGAAGCATACTGAGCCATGATTTCATTCTTTAACATATTCAACAGCTTCTCGCTGTCAATCCGGTCGACAATTTTCCCGGCTATTTTTTCAGCCAGAAGGATGACAAATTCACGTTTGAACATCCTGATCTGTTCGGGACCTATTCGCTCCAGCGAATCTTCCCAGCCGGTTTCATTCCTGGCTGGGTTGCCGGCAGAATGAGCGGATTCCAGCGCTATGCTGTCCGGTTCCGAGTCGTGTATTTTGTCGACTTCCTTCCTGAACTCATCAATAAAACGCTCAACACCTTCACCTGTTCCGGCGCTGTTGCCTGAGGATACTGATGGCGGAGGCGGCGTGATCGGATCAACCATAGAGGACGGATTGGTGACAGAGAGATTCCCGGAGTCATTTGCCGCCTTTTCCGGGGAAGCCTGAGCTTCACGCTGCATTTCATTTATGCACCAGTCGTAGTCGTGGTCGGCCTCTTGTGTCTGATTCTTAAGAATGCCGGGATTGACCATTCCGTACTGATCGGAATCCCCTAGTATGTCCAGCTTTCCGGAAGCGTTTACATTTACCTGGTGGTGGGGTTTGTCATCGTTGGGGTGAATATCGGAGTTTTCATCCTGAATCACAATCGATTCGACGCGCGATGATTCACTTAATCCGGTATCGGTGTTATCCGTATGATCGTACCCGATCATCTTATCGGTGACTTTCGGTTTCCTGACTTTCGTGATCTGGGTTTTGTCCATAACTTCAGAATCGGTGACTTCCAAACGGTCGAGGCCGAGAGCGGCATCCAGCACATCGTCGACATGGTCAGTTTGGCCAAGGGGGTTGGACAGCGGAGAGGGGCCTTCAGAGGCGGCCGGTTTTATGAAATCGGATACACGTTGCAGGAACTCTTTGGGTTCGAACGGCAGCCTGATAATTGACTCTTCCGGGCAGGGGGGAGGAGGCTGGTTCGGTTCGGCAAAGAGCATGATAGGTGTCGCCGCAAAACGACTGTCGCCCATGATTCTTTCGTGGAAAAGATTGCCGCCTTTGTCGGTGAGCAGGCTGTTTATGATGATCAGATTCGGCTGAGAGTGATTAAGGACTTCCAGAGCCTTTTGGGCCGTACCTACCGAAATAACCTCGAAACCGTTTTGTCGCAGGATAGTGGTTGCCACACCTCGGATAGTGTCGGATGGTTCTGCCAGTAACACTCTTTTTGCCATAACAGTTTTCAGTCCTTGATGTTTTTATCGGCCAGCCGATCCGACGCTTCCTCTAAAAATTTACGATCTGCTTTGCTGATATTGTCGATTCCGACCTGGTTGATTTTGTCGAGTATCTCATCAACTTTCTTCATTACCTCTTCGGCCTTCATCCTGTTTTTCTCAAGTTTGGCTTCCTGCCGCTGGTACTTGATATCTTTTATTCTGCGGCCCAGTCTGGTCCAGCGCCAGTCGGTTTTCATGTAAACCAGCCCGAACAAGACTCCGCCCAGGTGCGCCCAGTTGGCGATATTGCCGGACGAAAAGAGAAAGCCGAGCAGCATCATCCCGGGGATGGCGTATTTGACTTTAACCGGAAAGAGAAAATAGATGTAGAGATGCCGGTTGGGGAACATCACCCAGTAGGCCACCAGGACGCCATAGATCGCCGCCGAGGCTCCGATAGTCGGATATGGCTGTGAGGAGTGGACGATCATGGTCAGAACAGCTCCTGAAATCCCGGCCAGAAAATAGAACTTTGCGAAACGACGAGTACCGAGGCTGGCTTCGATTTCGGTACCGAACATCCATAGAGCGAACATATTGAAGAAAATATGTCCTAAACCGCCATGCATGAACATGTAGGTAAGCGGTTGATAGAGCAGATTCGGAAACTCCGAGAAAAACTTTGCCGGAGTCAGACCCAGCGCCCCGGTCAGAGGAGGATACAAATACTGGGCAAAAAACATCACGCCGTTGCTGATCAGCATCAGTTTGATAAACGGCATCAATCCTCCCGGACCGAAACGGAAGCCGCCGCCACGGGGAGGCTGGTTCTGGTGCTGAAATGGTCTCATTGTGCTAAGTATCGGCTGTTTTGCCCGATCCGTCCACAATCGGTCTTACTCGGGACAGGTTAAACAATAGCTATGGTTCAGGATTTGAATCCTGTTCATCTCCCTCCGGGAGAGTGTTATGATGGGGCGTTCAGCCGCCGGCTCCGACTCGAGGGAGAAGTTTCAAAATCAGTCCGGCCAAAGCCACGACCGCTACCCAGGATAAAATCTCGTACCAGGTCATTTAGTTTACTCCTGACCGGAATCTCTCCGATCTATTATACAACATACTACTATTTTCTAAAACGTATTTCCACACAAAAAGCTCCCGAGTAGTCGCAATCAGGCTAATTACTTCCGTGATTTTAGAGGAGCCCCGCACTGTAAATCCTCGGGATAATTGATCGACCCAATTCAAGAAACGGCCGCAGAGTTGATCTCTGCAGCCGTTGTAGAATTCTGTACAGGCTGACAATCAGGCCAGCACTTTTTGCAGGCGGTCGGTCAATTGAGCTTTGGGAACGGCCCCGACAATCTGGTCGACCACTTCGCCGTTCTGGAAAATCAGTATCGACGGGATCGACATGATATTGTATTTCCCGGCTGTCTGATTATTGGAGTCGACATCCAATTTGGTGACTTTGACTTTATCGCCGTATTCGGAGGCAATCTCTTCAAGAATAGGAGCGATCATCTTGCAGGGGCCGCACCAGGTGGCCCAGAAATCGACTATTACCGGAGTGTCGGACTGCAGAACTTCGGCTTCGAAGCTGTCATCGGTAATCTCAATAGGTTTGCTCATTGGTTCTCCAAATTGTATCTTAATGGTCCTCAATTACTTTGTCGCTTTAACGCACAACAGCTCACTCGGTTCCTGGAAGTCACCGTGTCTGCTGTCGATGTATCACAAGTTGGATAGGAATATACGCAGGAATGATTCAGAGAAAAAGAGAGAAATTATGTAATCTCAGGTTGTCTGGTGTGTTCCAGTGCGCTGCGTACGTATTCCTTCTGCAAACCTTGCTGGGCGGCGGGTAGCACGGATTCGTCGATGCGAATCCGCAGGACCCACCGCAACATGGTAAAGAGACTTTTTCAACAGGCCCTGTAGGGTGGATATACCGTAGTGTAAACCATCTGCCCGGAATAAAGTGTAAAGGATGTGACCGGAATATACTATTAAAAAAGCGGAGAGGCAGGGATTCGAACCCTGGGAACCCGGAGGTTCACTGGTTTTCGAGACCAGCGCTTTCGACCACTCAGCCACCTCTCCGTTGGCACCGATTCTCCGGCCTGTCAAAACCGGGTGTACATGAGGGTGGATGGGATCGAACCATCGACAGCCTGCTTAAAAGGCAGGAGCTCTACCTCTGAGCTACACCCCCAGGTACACCCGGCCACCGGCCGAAAGCCTAACGAAAATAGCCAAACTTACCGCCAAGTCAAACTTTTTCTACATTCTCAAAGCCTTGCATGAAACCCGACATTGAATTCCAGATCAGGCAACAGCGGCGATCATACGGATTCATCAGAACTAATCCGCAGGATCTGCTGCAACAGGGCAGGTGAACCATTCACTTGCGGCAGATAATCAGTTACCGTCTGATAGATATTCCAACAGGGTTGTTTTTTTATGTTTGAAAGCGGTCGATTGTTACCTTTCGGGTGACAATATTTTTCCCTCATATCGTTGTTCATATATCCCCTGTTATTATTTGGAGAGGTAAAATTGGTTGACAAACAGGAGCGTATTCCATAACATTTTTCCAGGGAGAACAGACTACTGATTCAAAATCGGATCGGAGGGAAATATGTTAAAGTTTAGGCAAATTGTGGCGCTGTTGATCTTGTGTGCGCTGTTACTACAGTGCTCGGAATCAAGCCGTCCGAACCAGCCGGATCCCACATCGGACCAACCTTTGCGCAGCCCGGCTGAGTTTACTAAAAACGAAACGAGCCTTCTGGAATCGGCTAACAAGTTCGGCCTGAACCTTTTCCGCGAAATTGCCCGTAACACCCCGGCTACCGAGAATATATTTATCTCGCCATTGTCGGTTTCCTACGCGCTCGGAATCTGCTACAACGGCGCAGCAGGCGATACACGCAAGGCGATCGGGTCGACTTTGCAGATAGCCGATCTCTCAGTCGATGAAATGAACCAAGCGTACCGTGATGTCACCAAAATCCTGATGCAGACCGATCCGATGGTGGAGTTTATGGTGGCCAACTCATTCTGGTCGCGACAGGGAAAACCAATTCAATCCGCCTTTATCAACATGGCCCGGCAGTACTTTGACGCGCGAGTCGAAGAGATAGATTTTCAGGCGGACTGGGCGGCCGACACTATCAACGCCTGGGTCGACCGAAACACCAACGGCCGTATAAGCAAAATGGTCACACCGCCGATCGGGCAGGGTATAGCGGCCATCCTCATGAACGCGATCTATTTCAAAGGGAACTGGATGTTTCCGTTCGATACGGCCAATACTATAACCGATACTTTCTATCTGGACGATGGTTCCGAAACGGAGTGTCGTATGATGCGGATGAGGGAGATTGATCATGCTATTGATATCGGCAACGATATGACAGCTCCGGACACCAACGCCACTTTCTTCCGAAACAACGACATAGAAGCGGTCAGCCTTCCCTATGGCCGGGGTGATTTTCGAATGACTATCATGATGCCCAACCAAAGGAACCATCCCGATTATACAATCGAGAATGTCATAGATCTTTTTACATGGGAAAACTGGAACCGTTGGCTGGAAGGGTTCCGTCCCGAGGAGTTTGTTATCGCTTTGCCGCGATTCAAATTCGAATATGACGTTGGATTAAACGAAGTACTTCAGACGCTGGGAATGGAGATCGCTTTTGATCGCGCCGGAGCCGATTTCAGCAACATGTTTGTCGACGGTATCGGCTGGATCGATGAAGCTATGCAAAAAGCCTTTATTCAAGTCGATGAAGAAGGCACCGAAGCGGCCGCTGTAACCGAGATAATCATTATGGATACCGGCCTCCCTCCTGAATTGATTTGCGATAAGCCGTTCCTGATCGTGATTCACGAGGATGTGTCAGGCGCGATTTTGTTTATCGGGAAAATCTCCAACCCGGTGTGGGAAGATTAATATCGGCCAAATTATTCGGCAGTATCCTCCGGGTGCTGGCGTAACGGTTTCTACTGGCCAACAACAGCGTATGATATACGACATTCAGTGCTTTTATCTGAAATGTGATAGACTTTTCGAGCTGTTGCTGAGAATATAATGATCATTAAAGATAGACGGAAGCTCTCAGATCTGGTTTCGGTCGGCCCCGCCTTTCTGGCTGATTTCGACGATCTCGGTATTACCGAGGTTGAGCAACTGGTCGATAAAGATGCGTGCGAACTCGTTGGTGAGCTGGAACAGATTCGTAAACAAAAGCTCGATCCCTGCTGTGAGGATGTGTTTCGAGCGGCCATCGAACAGGCTAAAAATCCCGACCTGCCTAAAGAGAAATGCATCTGGCATTTCTGGTCTCGGGTACGGAAAAGACAGTTTTAGCGTGAAGCCAAACCATCGACGGGCCCCTCACCCCGCTTATCTAACAACCAACCTGACCGCAAAATCTTTCACTTCCGTGCGGATATTCGCAGGGACAGCTGATATATTACCGCCCGCAAAATCATGTTTAATATCCTGATCCGGCTGGGTTGTTCTGCCGGGTCATAAGATTACATTCTGTTCATTACATCCAAACAGCATAAGGGGGTTGAAATCATGGCCATCTGCGGGCCGGCCGACAATCTGCGCTCGCGTGTAAGTCGTTGCAAAATAACAGCATGGCGCATACGGGCCAGCCTAAAGAATAATGTGTCTCTGACGATATTAGCAACAGAATAAAGAAATTAATAACTGTGGTTTAAGGAGGTTTTAATGTCTAAAATTATGATTCGTATTTTTGGGTGCCTGATGGTATGCGCGCTCCTGTTCGTTGCCGGTTGCAGCGACGATCAGAACTCGGTGACCGGTACTACAGACAATCAAGGGACAACGGATTTCGCCAATTTCGGCGAACTCGTAACCCTGATTGCGCCCCCCGTATACACCGCTCCAGCCAATACTCCGTCGGGACAATACGACAGCATGTGGACGGACGGTAGCTATCCTCTTCTCGGGAAAGTATTCGGCAATAGTGAACCGATGTCTCTGTACAGCAACATTGAAAATCTTGATCATGCTATCTCAGTCCTGGCGTCAGTACAGCAAATGATGATAGACAGCACGGGGACAATCGTCACAGATACAATAATTGAATCGTATGACAGCACCACTAATATTGCCAATGTTGTCGAAGTGCAGACACTGGTGTCCAACACCGCAATTCCGACTCAGGCGCAAAATATTATGGGCTTCACAAGTGTTCAGTTGGATAATCTGGTAAAAATGGGTTACTCCATACCCGGATACAGCAATAACTACCATATAGGTTATGCTGTTAATGACAGCTCCGAAACCTATCTTACATGGTTTACAAAACAGGATTCCCTGACGGAATCTTTTCTTTATTATGCTTTCGTGAATAAGCTGGACTCTTCGATTGATGTGCGAGGGGTCTTTTACAAAGTTGAAAGCAATGGGAAACCGGCCAGCTGGGTCTATAATATCAAGACAGTTGATTCTTCCGACTTCTCATATCGGATGTCCTGGTATGCGGACTTTTCTCCGGATTTCACTATGCTTGGTTGTATTATCGGCGGAGGTAACAAAGACGATCTGTTTGCGTTAAGATATCGTCCATACAATCCCGCTGACGCTCAGGTTGTTGATTCTATGTTTATGCTGGATCAGACCTTTGATTCGCAGTACAAT
The DNA here is from genome assembly GCA_024278515.1 of Candidatus Zixiibacteriota bacterium. Taxonomy (GTDB): domain Bacteria; phylum Zixibacteria; class MSB-5A5; order GN15; family FEB-12; genus JAJRTA01. The sequence goes on along the minus strand of JAJRTA010000001.1, from coordinate 638 downwards.
TATATCGGAACCGGCATCGCGGCAGGGTTTGAAAGTATGGTTAATGAGGCCGATATGTTCAAGTATGGCAGTATGCCTACTGCGTTGATTCCCAGCCCGTGGGGAACAAATTAAGTCTCGTAATAATCGCTTGACTTTATTTACACCAGCGGCCGGTTACAGATGGATCCTTCGAAGCAGTAACAGCTGAGGAAGAGCCTCCATCTTTGACCGGCCGCTTCTTTTTTCAAATAAATCGCATTAAACCGGGGACAACCCATAGTCCGGGGTTGCTGAAAAGGTCCCTTTATTTTCGGTCGTCATCATGCCGGACCAGATACGGCATTCCGTTCTGCTTCGCGTCATGCTGAACTTGATTCAGCATCCCGAAAACAAATGTACATGGATACCGGATCAGGCCTGAAATGACATTCAGTGAAAGCGTCCTCACAACTCGTCATACCGGGTTGGTGGCCCGCCTTTCAGGGTGTGGATTTTTCCTTTCAGATTCGAGTCCCGGTCGGGCAAAAATCCCGCTTTACATCCTGCTCGGGATGTGTTATTATTGCTGGCTCTGAGGTCCAGGATCGGCCGGAAAAATGTCCGGCTATTGTTTTGGGAGCCACAGTGATAGAGAGAATTGCGAAACCTTTCAGATA
>JAJRTA010000021.1 GCA_024278515.1 Candidatus Zixiibacteriota bacterium | reverse complement strand
CGTGTTACCGTCGGCGTCTGAAGCACTGGTGCTGAAGTTCAGATTTACATTCTCGGATGTACTTTGCGGACCGATCGCGGCTAAAACCGGGGCCTGGTTGACATTGGTAACTGTTATTGTCACGATCTCGGAGTCGATATCGGCGGTCACAGCATCATTGGCATAAAATGTTACCTGATAAGTGCCCGAATCTGCAAAGGTCGGGGTCCAGTCGAAGGTGCCGGTGCCATCGAGATTATCGGTAAAGGTGGCCGTACCGGGCAGGGTCGATGTAGTCAGACTCGGAATGGTGGCATCGGCATCGGTTGCCGAAACGCCGAAGTTCAGGTTTACACCTTCGTTGGTTGACTTTGGTCCGATAGTATTCAAGACCGGCGGCGCCGTCTGGGCTATGGCGCCGGCCGCCATGAGTATTATCAACGCCGATGCAATCGACAGGTGTTTTAATTTCATCAGTGAAGTACCTCCTGGGTCCTTACTTCAACAGCAGCATCTTTTTGGTCTGACTTTCCGTGTCAACCTGAAGTTTGTACAGGTAGACCCCGGAAGCTACTTTCTTTCCTGAGTCATCAGTGGAATTCCACTCCACCTGATGAGTTCCCGCGGGCAGGAAGTCGTCGATCAGGGTAGTTACTTTCTGTCCGATTATATTGAAAATCTCCAGTTTCACGTTTTTGGCTTCCGGCCCGAAGGAGAACTCGATGGTAGTGCTCGGGTTGAACGGGTTCGGGTAGTTCTGGGCCACTCTGAATGATGTCGGCAGGGGAGCGTCAAGCCCTTCCACCCTGACAGCCGTAGCCGCGGAGGTCGACAAAAGCGCCTTGCTCAGCCTGATCCGCGTTGTGTCGTCGGACATAACAGCATCATTGGTAGTGATCGGAATGGTCAACAGTTCAACATTACCCGAAGGAATACTGCCGCCCGCGACAAACGGATTGTCCGAATGCAGAAGAATTTTCATCCGCCCGCCGCCGTTGTTGGAGGAATTGATCGCCATACCGGCCGCATCGGTTCCTTTCTCCGGCCTTCCCAGATAAACAGTGTTCGGATCATACATGATCTCAAGCTCGACTCCGGCGATATTGGTCGGAAGTTCGGAACGGACTACCACAAAATCGGACTGACCCTGATACAGATCGTTGAAATCAAGCTGCACCTTTGCGAAATCAGGCTCATAAGTCAAACCAGGTGAAACCGGCTGAGCTCCGGTAAGAATCATGTTAACAACCGCCACCAAATCAAAGACATTGACATTGGCGTCGAAATTGACATCACCGGCATCGATTCTCCGTTGATCGAAAGTATGTGCAGCAATAATATGACCCACAATACTGACTAAATCGGCCACATCGACGGTCAGGTTGAGGTTTACATCACCGAGCATATCAACCTGGATTACACCGGTATCCGAAACCAGAGGCAAAGACGGGTAATCCGGGTCGGGGTTGATCGATTCCCAGGCCACATCAAAATATACCGGGTACTTGCCGGGGACAGCCTCAGCCTCGACCGACATCAAAATCTCCAGAATCTCGGTACCATCCGTACCTATCGGTTCATTGGCCATACCAAAGGCCAGCACTCGGACTTCGCCCGGGGTAGTCCCGACATTGTGATAAATAACATATTCTGAAGTATTGACGTTGGTCAATACGTCATTAACGTTGAAATTCGCTTCATCGAACAAGAAGTCAAACTGTACACCGTAGACGGTCTGCGAAGTCACCAGGTTCACCGGGAAGGTGAAACTGGACTTGCCCGGAATACCGCCGGAGGCGGATTTCTCAGTCGAGGCGGTAAAGAGCTTGTCGTAGGCAGGTTCATTTACGGTAATCTGAACCGTGACCGTAACCGGCGAAGTGTTCCCGTCCGAAGCCCGGAATGTCACTGTCACGGTTCCGGCCTGATTCAAAGCCGGAGTAAAGGTGAAGGTACCCGAGGCCGAGCCGGTACCGGTAACAGCCGGGAAAGAAGCGTTTTCCGGCAGTGATGTCGCCTCCAGCGTGACAAAATCGTTGTCCGGATCGGTGGCGGTTACGGTAAACACCAGAGTATTACCGACATCGACAAAATGTGATGTATTCACGATAATCGTCGGCTGGTGCGGATCTCCACCGCCACCACCGCCGCCGCCGTTCAGGACCAGAATAGTACGGTTGGTGCTGACCGTGTCGTACTGGTTCCAGGCAGTCAGTATATAGGTATAGGTCCCCTCGGTAGCGGGCGCGTTCACGGACTGGAAACCGTCAAGCACGGCGGTTCGATAATCAAGGTTGGGACCGCTGATAAATACCGAATCGGCATCGACGACCAACCACGACAGAACAAACCCATCTCCGGTACCGACCGAATCATTGGTCGCGCTCGATGTAAAACTCAAAATCTGTGGAGGCGGGGTGGCATCGGCAATAAATCTCCCGACATCGGTCGAGGGATAAAGAACCGAGGTACAGGTTACGGTATCGAGCAGAGTATCGATTATCAGCACCGGCACCGTGGCCAGCGTATCATACACCTCTATTTCACAGTCGCGGTCGACACTCATATTGGTGCGACGGCAGTCGGCGCAATACGCCTCGAGCAAGGCCTCGGAAGTCACGACGTACTCGTTGACCTCACGATACCCGAAATTAACAGTATCACCGTCGCTGACCAACCCGGCATCGGCAAAAAACGGCAGCCGGAATATGACCTCGTCGGTCGGATTCATCCGCGGCGGGGCCTGGGTCGAATCCACTCCGCCCCCGAAACCGAGGTTGAACGCGCAAATAATCACCGCGTGCCCGGAGTCGGCCGGCTGGGTCGAAATCTGCGCAAAGAACACTTCCTTGTTGGGGTCGATAAGATTCTGCTGATCCTGGGCGGCCTGAAGCTGACCCGACAACTGATACTGAATGAACAGCGTGTCGTCCGGGAACAGCGGGTTCAGCGGATATGACACCGGCTTCAGCTTGGTCGAGTCATATTCCACAAGAATAAGAAACCCGGATACCGTATCGTTCGTCTGCAGGTTTATCGGCATCCAGACAGTATCGCCCGGGCGACCGGAAAACTGGGGTACGCTGACACGGTCAACCGACGAATTGGCGATCTGCCCGCAATCAATATACTGGTTGATACAAGTATAACCATCTACCTGCGCTGAAACCGAACCGGCTAAAACCAGCAGCAACAAAATCAGGATGGCTGACATCTTCTCAAATCTCATCTTATGACCTCCAAAAGGACCTGTTATTTTCTCATCAAAGACCGATTAAACGGCCGGTTATTTCATCATTATCATTTTGCGAGTCTGCTCGCCGTAATTCGTTTCAAGACGGTAAAAATAAACGCCTGAAGAAACCGTCCGACCATTCTTGTCACGACCATCCCAGGTCGCGCCATATCGACCGGCTTCCCGATAATCATCAATAAGCATCTTCACCGAACGTCCCAACAGATCGTACACCGAAAGACGAACCACGGAAGCCGCACCGAGACTGAAGGAAATCTCGGTCGATGGGTTGAACGGGTTCGGATAGTTCTGGTGCAGAACAAAATCATTCGGCAACGGGCGGCTCGACGGCGCCGCCGCCATCACGGTACGACCCGAAGCATCGGCCATATCGACCTCCACGATTTCCGCATCGAAGAAACCTTCGAGTGAAATCAGATCATGACGACCCGCCGCCAATGTCTCACCCTGTGAGCTGTAGACAAAAATTCTTGTCTCACGGTCATGGGATACTGTCTGTATTTGCATATTACGGTTCAGATTTCTTATGGTATTCGGGTCGACCGGCTCTGAAGTCCGCAGCGTAATCAGTACGCCGCCCACTTCAAAGTCGGATTCATAACCGATAAGCTTCGTCGCTCCGAACGATTCGATTCCGACCATGGCCCATCGGTCGAAACTACGGCCGGAGCTGACCTGAGTCTTCGTCCCGTCCATGATCCTGCCGATCAAAGTCACCAGGTCGGAAATCGTGGCCGGGATATGATCATTGTTCATGTCGGTGTTGGCCAGTTGCAGCGCGTTCAGCGGGTATCCGCTCGGATTCGTAAAATAGTTGGAAAAATAAACATAGTCGCTGACTTCGCAGGCAAACCCGTTGAGGTTGACATCCCCCACGTTTACAGCCCCCATCTCCCTGACGGCTATATACCCGTCCAGATAGTCGATCTGAGACTGCTCAATTTTGGTCCCGCCGTCGTCAGTCAGGGTGTTGTCGCTATTGATCGGCGCGTCATGGAATACAAACCGCACCGGAATATACATGCCGGCCAGGTCGATGGAATTATCCACAACAAAAGTTATTTTAGCCAACGAACCGTCACCGGGGGACAGAGGATTCACTGCCGGAGGAGGGGTTCCGGCAATGTCCGAGATACCCATAATCCGAATTTCACCCGGACGGTTACCTTCGTTGTAGAAATACTCGAAGTATTCGAAATCGACGGATCGGGTGTTTTCCGAAGTCAGACCGACCGGCCAGACCGCCGTGGGATCATATTTGACAAGCAGGTTGAACGAACCGACCGGCCCGAGATTGGTAAGGTTAACGTTAAAATCAACATTCTCGCCCGGATAAGCCCGGACACTGTCCAGCCACAGGACATAATCAGCCCCTGCCGCCGGTGCGGGTAACAGAGGACAGAGCATTGAAACTGCGACCATAATCAGATAAACTCTCACAAACTACCTTATAGTATCTCGCATCAGTTCCGGACAGACGGATGATGCCGATTTCCATATCAGCAATTACCGGACCGAAGCTGAATCAGATCGACAAAAGCCGTGATTTCCGTCGGCAACTACTGTCCCGGCGTTGGGCCGTTGAAGGGTCATTTCAGGCGGCCTGGAGCATCCTGGGCGGTAAAGGTTTAACGGCCTTTTGTCGACGCCTTGTCAATTTTTGAACACTCGGACTATAAAAGTCCCCTTGTAGTAACTGGTGTGACCAAGGGCAACGAGGAGAGTTGTCTTCCCGCGAAAGTCACAATCTTTATGCAATCGCGCAACATTATGCACAACTGGGTCATTGCGCTATTACCTCGCCCGTAAGATAAAAAAAAACGACCGTTTGGCAAGGAGTTTCAGTGTTTCCCTGGCATCTGGTCATTATATATTTTCAGGCCCTTTCAGGACTTAATAAGTCAACTTTTAATCGTTATCTGTGGTTGTTTTTTAAGGTCTCCTTTCAGTTAAAACTCCCCGGAAAGGAGTTAACCTTTCCGGGGGAGTATAGAAAGCTTCTAAACAGCTTACTTCAAGTACACCATTTTCTTGGTGTCGGTGAAGGAATCGGTATCCAGCTTGTAGAAGTAGACACCGGAAGCCTGGTTGGAAGCATCCCACGTAATGGTGACCGTACCGGCCTGAGCGGAACCGGAGAAGTCGGCAACCTTCTGACCAGCCACGTTGTAGATAGTCAGGGAGTAGTCACCGGCATTCGGCATACCAAAGGCGATCTTGGTCACACCGTTGAACGGGTTGGGATAGTTCTGATGCAGGCTGTAGCTGCGCGGAACTTCCTGCTTGGCCACGGGAGTGCCGTCGTAGGTAGCGAACTCAACGCTGACCACACGGCCGTCAAAGGCAAGGAATTCACCTTCAAAGCCGGCGCCCACTTCGATCTTGGAAACCAGGACACGAGTGTTGCGGCCGTCAAAGGCGTATTTCATTTCCATGTTGTCGGCCAACAGGGTCGGGTTGACGTTACCCTCGATCACGACAAAGGCGG
>JAJRTA010000020.1 GCA_024278515.1 Candidatus Zixiibacteriota bacterium | reverse complement strand
TGTGATTTTTGTAACCAGTTCGACCGGCAAACCGCCTGAGACGTAGATGGTATCTTCAATCAGTTCCAACGGTTCGGTTCCTTCAGCGGTGATCACACTCAAGCTGTCGTCGGTGAGTTTTTCTTCGTAGTAATCGGTTATATCAACCCCTCCGGCAGTGAAAGCCCACGCCGCCCGACCGTTGTGTCCCATGACTACGAACGGCATCCCCGGCACCGTGACGCCGAGAACACCGGATGAACCTGACTCCGAGTGCATCCCGACTACGTACCAGAACTGCGGCAGGCGTCCGATCTCCAGATGTGGATCTGATGCCAGCATGGCGTGTCCGGAGGCGGATTTCTGCGGCGCCACCACCCAGCAGTTCGATGAGGCGCTCATGGACAGAGCCGGGTTGTCATCGTCAAGCAGTGATTGTGCTATGGCTGTTTGAAAAGGCGAGGAGGATGAATGGCCGGTTTCGTAGCCGGGTTCTTTGGTTCCATCGTTTCTGATAACACTGTAACGTGGAGGAGCTCCCGGTTCATTAAGGATTCCGCTATGACTGGTTTCATCAGGCACCGTTGGAGGCGCCCAGTCGGGATAGCTACCGACAAGATCACGCGCCTTGTCGAATCCGATCTTTTCCTGCAACTCCAGATGAAACAAGTCACGGTTCTGGAGCGCGTCGGAAAACCATGTCTGAAAACTAAGGATAGTCAGACAGTCGAAGACAGTCCAGGGCTCGAAATCAACGGGCAGCAGTTTGAACTCGAACGGCGACGATGAACTGGTCACGAGATAGCTGTTGACCCCGTCGGCGTACGCCTGAAGCATTGTACGGTTCTCCTCGGAGAGTTGGTTCATCGCTTTTCGGGCTATCCGTGCGTGTCCGATCAGGCGCTGACGTTTGTCCATCTCGACGGTGATATCACCGAGCATCTCGGAAAGCCGGCCCTGCGACAATCGGCGGATGAGATCCATCTGGAACATCCGGTCGGCGGCGTGCTGGTATCCCAGCGCCATTACGGCATCGGTATCGTTCTGCGCCCGGATCTGCGGAATACCCAGGCTGTCAAATGTTATCGAGACATCGTGCCGTAATTTGCTCAGCACCACCGTTCCCTCGGTCGGGGGCAGGGTGCGCTGAAGTATGACATAGCCGGTCAGTGCAATACCGACTATCAACCCGGCGAAAGCCAGACCGATTCCTTTGAGGGTGCGGGAGTGTGAGGATTCCATTACAGGTTAGTTCTCTTCCCGGGTGGTGGCCGGTTTCGTGATCAGGCTGACCAGCCAGACAGTGGTAAAGGCCAGCACAAAAGCCGGCACCAGTTCATACACGGCTGATTTCAACACCGGTATGTTGCGCCAGATCAGTGTCACAACAATTCCGACCAGCATCCCGGCCACAGCGCCCGCCTTGCTGGTACGTTTCCACATAAGACCGAGTATTACCACCGGCCCGAACGATGCTCCCAGGGCCGACCATGAGTAAAGAACAAAATCGAATATGACGCGATTTTTGCTCAGTGCAAAGAAGATCGACAGAATCGCCAGCCCGATCAGGATCCACCGATCACGACGTTCGATCGATCGAAAATCTTCGGTATCCTGGGATGATAAACCGAACTTTTTTTTCAACGGTCCTATGACATCGCGCGAAATTGTCGAGGATACCACGATCAGTTGCGAATCGGCAGTCGAACAAATGGCCGCAACGATTGCGGCAATGACAAACCCGCCCAGGGCGGGTGGGAGGAACTCATTCACGGCGATGGGCAGCGCCTGTTCCGGGTCGCCCAGTTCCGGGAAATAAGCGCGCGCGAACAGACCGAAGAAGATGGCTCCGAAATAGACGAGCACAAACCAGACCATCGAGATCATCCCGGCCTTGCGCACAGTGGAAAAATCGCGCGCCGCCATAAACCGCGACAACACATGCGGCATCCCCGGATATCCCAGCCCTATCCCCAGCAAGCCGACCACAAAACCAAGTCCGGCAAAACCAAGGTTGCCTGACGCCCAGGTCAGCAAAGCCGGGTCGGCGGCTTTGATGGTCGAAATAAACCCGGAATAGCTTCCCAGTTTCGCTAAGATTACGAACGGCATAACCAGTAACGCTATGGCCATGAAACCCGCCTGAATGATATCGGTCCAGCAGATCGCCCGGAACCCTCCGGTGATGGTGTAGGAAAGTATTATGGCGGCGCCGACCAGCACGCCCCATGTGTAATCGAGGTTGAATGTGGCATGGAACGCTTTGCCGGCCGCGTTCATCTGGGCCGCCACATATCCCAGCATAGCGGCGGTGATGATAAGCACAGGAATTATACGAAGCGCCCGTGAGTTGCGGTCGAAACGGTGCATGATGAACTGTGTGAGCGTCACCGCGCCGGTGGAGGCGGAACTCCTGCGCAGGCGTTCGGCGATCACGAACCAGTTGAACAGGTAGCCCAGCGCTATTCCGGGGATGATCCACAAAGCCGAGAAGCCATAGACATAAGCCTCACCCACCAGGCCAAGCATCACCCACCCGGATTCGGAACTGGCCGAGGCGGAAAGCGAAGCCGCCCAGGGGCCCAGTTCACGGTTGGCCAGCACGAAATCATCGCCTGTTTTTTTGCGCAGTTTGGTCGAATACAAACCGAAAGCGACAATGCCAACGCTATAAACAATAAATGAAATGGTCAATACAGTCTGGGAGTCCATAGCTCTCTCCTATGCTGTTGACAAGCAGACTTGCGTAAACACATGGCTTAAGAATAAGCCCACCGCTTTGCCCGGCGCAACAAGATTGTTGGATTAACAGGGGCGGATGAAAGAAAGATTAATCCCCCCCGTGGCCAGTTGTGGACGAGTATATCAGATGTTACCGGTTGATCATATCTTCGTCAGGAGAGCGCACCCGGCTGCGTCATCAATTGAGTACACTTGAGTACACTAAATTAAGAACGGGAAAGTATCAAGAGAAAAGCTGCTTCAGTCAACGAAGCAGGACCATCTTGCGCGTGGTTCTTTGATCGCCAGATTCAAGGCGATAGAAGTAAATACCGCTGGCCACCGGAGTTCCATTATGATCGCGGCCGTCCCAGAAGACTTCATGCTCCCCCACTTTCATATTACCGTCGATAAGAGTAGCGACCTTTTGTCCGGCGATATTGAACAATTCGAGCCTGGTGTACCCGGAACGGTCCAGCTCGAAACGGATGCTTGTCCGAGGATTGAACGGGTTGGGGTAATTTTGTTGCAGCATGAATCCACCCGGCAGTGAT
>JAJRTA010000019.1 GCA_024278515.1 Candidatus Zixiibacteriota bacterium | reverse complement strand
CCGCCTGATGTTCCGGATTGTGTGGGATCGCACTGGTTATCTTATGTTACGGTTGAAGATGTTGACGCCCTGGCGACAAAAACGAAAGAGCTTGGCGGTCAGGTTCTGGCCGAACCACAGGATATCCCCGGTGTCGGTCGGTATTGCGTTATTAAGGACCCTACCGGCGCGGTGATTGGTTTGATAACATTTCCGGGTTGATGACAGCAAGACAGCAACATGATGGTCGTTAAGCTGTCTTATCATGTTGAAAGCACCATTGCGCGAACATCCTGCTGATCTTAAAAGAGTTTGGGCGCAATCTCGTCAAGGCTGTTCGTTGCGCCATCTGGAACTGGGACAGAATGCAGAGGAGAAAGCCAGGACCGAAGGGTCGAAATCATTAATAACAACAGGATACGCGCTTGTCTGCTTGACTCGGATATAAAAACGGATATATTTGGTATATGATTATTGTTGAAAGGTCAACAGACTGAAGAGGTGTGGTCTCATCTATGAAAACAATTCCTGTCGGTCTTATTATTGTCCTGTTGATATCGCTGGTGTTGCCAAGCACTCTGCCGGCGGCTGATTATGCCGGTACGATTCGCGTATTCATGGTCGAACCGGTTTCCCGCTGGGCTGACGGCAACGGTGATGCCTACGGTTTCGGCTTGCTCGATTTTGCTCTTGAGCAGGCTGTGGAAATCAAAGAGTACGAAGCGTGGGAGCAGACGGTTGTCTTCAACCCGGCCGCATCTGGCTTTACCGTTTCTCCGAGCAACATTATGGCGCAGGCTGTTCTGTTCAATGTCGATTCGGTTGAAACCGACGCTTTTCCGCCCTATGGCAATCTGTTCCAGGCTCACTATGTGGACGCGGCGGCGCAGGCTCGTCCCGGGCAGGTGGGGATGAACAGTACCGCTCTCGGTTTTACCCATACCGCCTGGGTGGAGCAGTCCGGCTCCGGCGGCTGAACGACTTGTCCTCAGGCGCGGGCCGCGCTTGCTTCGGTTTACAACTCGGGACAATACAATTTTATCTACTGCACGCTGGTCGGGGACGGCAACCCGAAAGCGTATGATCGTCTCGTGTACAGTTACAACTTTGCCGTTTATCCCAGCACATTTTTTGGCGGCGGTTACCGCGTTTATACCGATGCACCCGACAGTGCGCAGGAGTTCGCCGATCTTATCGTTGACTGCGGTCTTCGTCCTGTCCCGTCGATGGGTCTGATCACGACTATGTCCCCGGCGCAGGACGACACTTATGAAATCCGCGTGCGGATCACCAACGGAATGCCGGCCAATGTTGTTCCCAACGATCCTGCAGCTCCGATCGGGGTGAGTCGGGGCCTGGTCGATGTCTCTTACGATTTCGCTGCCACGACTACCGACAATGACAACGATCAACTGCAATATCAGTGGGACTGGGGCGACGGCAGTTTCTCCGCATGGCTTGGCCCGTTCGGTTCCGGTGAGAACTGCCTGACTTCGCACACCTGGTCTGTTTATGATACCTGTGATGTCAAAGTTCGGGCTAAGGATAGCTGGGGGATGATGTCTCAGTGGTCGCCGGCTCTGACTGTGATTATCGGCCCGAGCTGCTGTCAGGTTCGCGCTGATGTTGACGACAGCGGCAGCGATCCTGATATTTCCGACCTTGTCTTTCTGGTTGATTTCATGTTCTCCGGAGGCCCGGAACCGCCGTGTACTGATCAGGCTGATGTCGATGGCCTTGGAGGTATTGACATCTCCGACCTGGTATATCTGGTCGATTATATGTTTTCGGGTGGTCCCCCTCCGCCTGCCTGTCTGTGATACCACAAGTATGATTACTTCATTATTTATTATGTTCTTCTTCTTCGTCCAGACTGGTGTTTGTCCATTAATCGTACTTCATAAAAAAACATTGTGAAGACAGTATCGAGCTTTATTGTCGGAAATTTGTTGACTTGGTTCGCTATGTTTGTAATATTCCTGCTCTCACGAAACAGGTCTGGTCCGGCAAGGCACCTGTTTGCCGGCGCTCAGCAGTACTTTACAGTCAGCCCCCTGAAAGACTCTGTCTGCGGGGCAGGATAAAAAAGGAGAATCAGAATGATCAATCGTCAAGGTTCCTCACCAATGAGCAGAATAGCGGTCGTTTTTTCACTGCTCATGATCCTTGCCGCGATAACTGTCAACAGCGCGACTTTAGATGGAAAAGTTTCCGACCTGACCAGCGGACATGGTCTGCAGGGCGCCACGGTGACACTAATACCATCGGACCAGTCGGCCGATCCGATACACCGAGCCACTGATGAAAATGGAGTTTTTAAGTTCTCAAAAGTCCCGTCCGGAAATTATGTCCTTCGGGTTACATTCATGGGATTTGTTGCCGAGGAGCATGATGTAACTATCGAATCGGAAACTTCGTCGGAAACTTTTGATGTTTCGATGAAACCGTCCCTGCTTAACTTCGGCTCGATTTCCGTATCAGCCTCGCGTACTCCCGAGAAGATTGTTGATGCTCCTGCCTCGGTAAGTGTTGTGAAGTCAGAGGAGATAGAAGAACGCACAACCCTGACACCGACCGATCATATTAAGGGCCTGCCTGCAGTCGATGTCGCTTCGACCGGTCTCAACCAGTCCAACGCGGTCGTGAGGGGATTCAATAATATATTCTCAGGCGCTCTTTTGGTGCTTGTCGATGATCGTATTGCGCGAGTGCCGTCACTCAGGTTCAATGCTTACAATTTCATATCCACTACTAATGAAGATATCGACCGTATTGAAATCGTCTCCGGCCCCGGTTCGGCGCTATATGGTCCTAATACCGCCAATGGTGTGATGCACATGGTGACCAGGTCGCCGTTTGAATCCAAAGGCACTACCATCAGCCTTGGCGGGGGAGAGCGCAGTCTCGGTATCGGTTCATTCCGTCACGCCGGAGCTATTAAGAACAGAATAGGATACAAGGTATCGGCCCAGTATTACCAGGGGGATGACTGGGAATCGTTCGAACCATCGGAACCTGAGACGATTCAACTGGTGCGTCTTACGGCTTCAGGAGAAGAACTTATCGGTGATCCCAGACCGAATAAACGTGACTTCAACATCGAGAAGCTCGCGGCCGACGCCCGTGTTGATTTTCTTGTAAACGAAGACCTTACGCTCAGGCTGAACGGCGGTTTCAATCGTGCCAGCAGTATTGAACTGACCGGTCTTGGGGCCGGACAGGCGATCGACTGGACCTACAGCTATTACCAGGCACGGGTAAAATACAAGGATTTGTTCATTCAGGGATATGTGAACATGTCGGATGCCGGTGATACTTACCTGTTGACCAGCGGTCGGTTGATTGTCGACAAATCCCGCCTCTGGGTGGCACAACTGCAACACCATTACGCTCCGACCGAGCGGCTTAGTTTCACCTACGGTCTTGACGGCATATTCACGCGCCCGAACACAGGCGCCACGATCAACGGCCGTCACGAAGATGATGACAATATCGATGAGATCGGCGGCTATGTGCAGGGTGATATGAAACTGAGCGATCAGTTCAAGTTTATTGCCGCGGCTCGTCTCGACGATAACAATCGTCTGAAAGATATGGTCTTTTCTCCCCGGGCGGGACTAGTTTACCAACCCAAACCGGGACAGAACTTCCGCGCTACGTATAACCGCGCTTACAGCACACCGGACAACAACAACCTGTTCCTGGATATTCTGCAGAAACCCGACGTCTTCGGTATCGGGGCGTCATTTTCAGGCTCGCTCGGTTTTTCGCCGAGCATAGATCTGCGTGTGCAGGGAGTGCCGGAAACCGGGTTCACCTGGCGCATGACCGACGCCGGACCTTCGTTCCGTTCGCCTTTTGCGTCACTTGACCCGCGTTCGTTGACCTCATCAGACTACATCGCGTTCAACGATCCTGTTTTTACCAATGTAATGTGGAATGTTGGGCGTGGCGCGGTTCTGGCCGCGGTTCCGGCCGGTCTACAGGGTGCGGTCGATGCGGTAACACCGGCCCAGGTGACCGGAGTAAATAACACTCTGATGACCCTTGATCCGGATATCGGCAGTTTCGTTCCCAGTACAGTTAATGATATTGCCGACATTGACAGGCTGGAACCGACTATCACCCAGACCTTCGAACTCGGCTATAAAGGTAACATAACGAACCGTCTCAGTTTCTCGCTTGATGTTTACCGCACTCAAAAAGATAACTTCATCGGTCCCCTGACTGTCGAGTCGCCTAATATATTCCTTGATCCGGCCACTTTGACAGCCTATCTCGGGGCGCAGTTTCAGGCCAACTATGATGCGGCTTCCCCCTCTACTCAGGCGGCGCTTGATATGTTGGATCAGAATGACAATGGTCCTGTCGATGAGCTGACGCAAATGTTTGTAAGCGGAGCGGCATCCATCCCGTTCGGCACAGTCAGCCCGGAGCAGGCATACGAACCGACGGCGGTACTGGTAACCTATCGCAATTTCGGCGATGTTTCGTTCTACGGAACCGACTTTGCTTTTGCCTATCATCTGAACCGCAACTGGGATCTCGGCGGAAGCTACTCGTATGTGTCAAAGAACTTCTTTGCGAAGAACGAAAGTCAGGTGCATGACATCAATCTTAACGCGCCGAAGCATAAGTTCAGTCTTTCGTTGCGTTGGTCATACCCGGAACACGGCCTGACCGCGCAGGCCCGCTACCGTTGGGTGGATGCTTTTGAGATGGACAGCCCGTTCTATGGATCGGTGGTGGAGTCATACCGTGTGCTGGACCTGAATGTCGGCCTGGAGCTGTTCCAGGGCACCAACCTGTCGCTGACCGTCCAGAATCTTCTTGATGAAAAACATATTGAGTTCGTCGGCGGTCCGGAACTCGGCCGTCTGGCAATTATGCGCGTGACCCGTACTTTCTGATAAGCAAATTTACAATTTTGTAAAAGCCCGGTGGTAATCCTCCCGGGCTTTTTTGGTAAAAGTAATAATCGCAAAGTACAAGAATTCGGTGGCGCTATTCAATGAGTCTGCCTATTATCACTGAGGTGACAAACTCAGCGAGACTTTGATATGCCCGGTGAGACAGTTTTAGTCATTGAAGATGAGCAGGATATTGCGGATCTGATTTCGTTCAATCTCGAACGCGAGGGATACAAAGTTGAGCGCGCATCTACCGGCGAGGATGGTCTGACCAGGGCGAAAATAATTCTTCCTCAATTAGTGCTTCTTGATCTCATGCTTCCGGGACTGAACGGCCTCGATGTTTGCAGGTCGCTTCAATCTGAACCGTCAACTCGAAATATTCCGATCATAATGCTGACCGCGCGCAATGAAGACGCCGATATCGTGACCGGGCTGGAGATGGGAGCTTCCGACTATATTACCAAGCCGTTCAGTCCGCGCGTGCTGATCGCCCGGGTGAGGGCTGTTCTGCGCCGAACAAACGGGGAAGAGGCCGAGGCGGTCAGCGAACAAAAGATAGGCGAGCTGGTTATCAATCGTGAAAAACGCCGGATACTGGTCGCGGGGTCAGCTGTCGATCTTACCCAAACGGAGTTTGATCTGCTCAGTCATCTGGCTCGTCGGCCCGGCTGGGTTTTAAGTCGAGGACAGTTGATCGACGCCCTGAGGGACGGCCGGCACGTAGTTACTGATCGTGCTATTGATGTCCAGGTGGCCAATCTCAGAAAAAAACTGGGGGGGTGCGGTGATTATATTGAAAC
This sequence comes from Candidatus Zixiibacteriota bacterium, assembly GCA_024278515.1. Classification (GTDB taxonomy): domain Bacteria; phylum Zixibacteria; class MSB-5A5; order GN15; family FEB-12; genus JAJRTA01. Next base: position 3,415 of record JAJRTA010000019.1, on the reverse strand, counting down.
TGTGCGGGGGGTAGGTTATCGCATGAAGGAGTCGGTGTGAGTCAGCGGCCTCTGTTCTGGAAACTCTACCCCTGGTATCTGATCATAATTGTCGCTTCGCTCGGCCTCAGCGCGTGGTTTGGCGCGAGCGAGATGCGAAAAATGTATGATGCCGAAGTTACCGAGACGCTGGAGGCAAGGGCACGAATCGTTGCCTCGAATATAAATGACCTGATTCTTCATGCCGACACGACAGGTCTGAATAACATCTGCAAACAGACGGCTCGTTTCTCCGACAGCCGGATAACAATTATCAGTCTGGAGGGAGTGGTTCTGGCCGACTCCCACGAAGATCCGGCCGTAATGGAGAACCACGGGCAACGCCCGGAGATTCTTATGGCCTACTCAGGTGAAGTCGGTGTGTCGACAAGGTACTCCAATACCCTGCAGACCATGATGAAGTATGTTGCCATTCCCCTTACGGAGAACTCGGAAGTTGTGGCTGTGGTCAGGGCGTCTCTGCCTGTTTCGGAGATAGATGAAACTGTGTCGACGTTCTATCGCAACATACTTATGGCCGGGCTGATTATACTTTTCATCGCCGGTGTGGTCAGTTTTCTTCTGACACGAAAACTGACGGCTCAACTTCGAGCGCTGCGGGACGGGGCTGCCAGGTTTGCCGACGGAAAACTCGATACGAGGCTGGTTCTGTCCGATGTGGATGAGATTGCGGATCTCTCACTTTCGATGAACAGAATGGCCGCTCAGCTCGACAGCCGTATCAGGACAATAGCCGAGCAGAGGAACGAACGTGAAGCGATCCTCTCCAGCATGACCGAAGGAGTGATCGCTCTGGATAACAACGAAAAAATTGTATCCCTGAACCGCGAAGCGTCACGACTGCTGGGTATTGTTCCTGACCGGGTGCGTGGAAGAGCATTCTATGAGGTGGTTCGTGTGCCGGCGTTGCTCGAGTTCGCTGAAAGAGCTGTCCGAAGCGCCGAACTTCTTGAAACTGAAATAGAACTTGTCGAGGATGAAAAACGATATCTTCAGGTACGGGCTGCTACGCTCAGGGACAACCGCAACGAGCGAGTCGGGACAGTATTTGTTCTGGCCGATATCAGCAGACTGAAAAAACTGGAGAACCTTCGTCGGGAGTTTGTCGCCAACGTATCGCATGAACTGAAAACGCCTGTTACCGCTATTACCGGATCGGTTGAAACACTGCTTGCTGATCCTGATATTGCCCCGGAAGACAGCCGCCGTTTTCTCGAGATGATCGCCCGTCAGTCAGGCCGCCTGAACAGCCTGATCGAAGATCTTCTGAAACTGGCCCGCCTCGAAAGCGAAGCCGAGGTCGGTGATTTGTCGCGTGCTCCGGTCAGGCTGGTCGATGTACTTGAAGCCGCAGTGTCGGCTTGTTCTGAAGAGGTGAAACGTCATCAGGCAAAGATCTCGCTGTCTTGCGATAACAATATCGAGGTTAATGTCAATCGCGGGCAAATTGAACAAGCGATTATCAATCTTTTGGATAACGCTATCAGATATAGTATTACTTTACCAGTTGTTTCGGTTCGGGCCGCGATTGAGAAAGACCGAATAGTCATTAGTGTCTCCGATAACGGCCCGGGCATTGCGTCGGAACACTTGCCTCGTCTGTTCGAGCGGTTCTATCGTGTCGATAAAGCCAGAAGCCGCGAGGCCGGTGGAACCGGTCTCGGCCTGGCTATTGTCAAGCATATCGCGCTGGCTCACAACGGCTCTGTTTCTGTTGAATCCACCCCGGGTGAGGGCAGTACATTCTATATTTATTTACCCGTTTGAGGTACGGGGTCGTATCCTTATTCTGATTCCGGGCAGGGTCAGAATTACAAAAAACTCACTTTATCTTAACATTATCTTAACATTCGCATAGTTTTATCACGGCAAGAGAATACAGGTTCACCGATGGATGCGCCTGAAGAACAACCACTAACTATGGATTGGAGACAACATGAGTCGATCGTCACTGGTTTTGTTGCTGGCAGGTTTGATCCTGTCAGGATCACTTATGGCCGCCGAGACGAAAGTTAATGGCCGCTTGTATGCTCACTGGTCATACGACATGACCGACGGAGCGGACGGCATGAACGAGTTCGGTCTGGACCGTTCTTATGTAACGGTGAGATCAAGACTGTCTGATTTCACGACAGTCCGGCTCACCTCAGATTTGAGAGAGTCAACTATCGAGGACAACGGAAAAGTCAAAACCCGTTACTACATCATTCTCAAGTACGGATATCTTGACTGGAAGCCGGCTTTTGCCAAAAGCGTCCTGAAACTTCGTTTCGGTTTGCAACCGACCCCCTATATCGATTTCCAGAACAAACTGTGGGGAAGGCGGTACATGGTCAAGACAGTCGGCGACCGGAACAAGTTTCTGACTACCTCGGACCTTGGCGCTTTTGCATACGTGTCTTTAGGAGAAAAGAAAAAATACGGACAAGCAGGGGTGGGCCTGTTTAACGGTACCTCTTACTCCAGCCTTGGTGAAGCCAACAAGCAAAAAGACATCAATGTCTTTGTCCGGATAAACCCGCTGGCCAATTCAGAGGATCTGAAAGGTTCGGCTATTGTCGGCCAGTATTACAAAGGAACTCAGAATATGGCCTTTGACGATTCGACAAAGGCGCGTGATTACAAAAACGATATTTTTTCAGTCGGTGCGCTGTTGGCTCTTGATGAACTGTTCCGAATCGGGGCTGACATGAACTGGCAGACCCTGGGAGCCGGGGCCTTATTGGACGAAGTCAAAAGGATGGGGAGCAGTGTGCATGCTACCCTGTTCCTCGGTGAGTTGACCGAAGATGCTCAAATCTTCAGAACACTTAATTTGTTCGGCCGCTACGATATTTTTGACCCTGATACTGACATTGACAACGACAGGGAAAAACTGATGATCGTTGGTGTGGAATGTAACCCGACCAAAGGTTTCAAAGCATCGCTCAATATCACCTCGACCCGTTTTGATGATGACAGAGCAACCGAAAAACAACTGAACTTCAACACCCTGTTCAAATTCTAAGGGATCGAAACAATGATCAAGAGATTACTGGTTTTATCGACAGTCCTGATGGTTGTAGTCGGTACGGCAGTATCAGGCTCGAATATCACTATCAAGGGTTCCGATACTCTCGTCCGTCTGGGGCAACGCTGGGCTGAAGAATATATGAAAAAGCATCCCGGTGTTGTTATTCAGGTATCCGGTGGCGGCTCCGGGACCGGTATTGCGGCCCTGCTGAATGGCGGCACCGATATCTGCGAAGCCTCGCGCGACATGAAGAAAAAGGAGTACCGGCTGGCCGAGAAGAAAGGCATCAAACCGTATCGTGTGTCGGTTGCTCTTGACGGCATTGCCGTGTTTCTGAACAAAGACAACCCGGTTAATGAACTG
>JAJRTA010000018.1 GCA_024278515.1 Candidatus Zixiibacteriota bacterium | reverse complement strand
CGACAAGCTGTACCGCCGTCTTGAAGATTTTCGGGATGCCGCTCTTTCTTCCGGCTTCCAGGTGGCCGCTCAGGAGGCGACCCTGCCGGCCAAACAAACCGGCTTGTTTTATCCCAACCGTAATATTCAGTTTCTGGGACGTGATAAGGCGGCTTCGGATTTTGCCTTTTCCAACGAAGTCGGTGAAATATCCGGTATCATGGAGAACAACTCCTCGATCTACGTTATTCAGGTTTCCGACCGTAAACCGGCCGGACTGGCGTCCTATGAAGATGTCGCCGAGAGAGTCAATCTCGACTTGCTCAAACACAAAGTGCTCACCATGTGCTGGGACACCGCCAACGTGATATATGATGAAATCCGGAATGGCGGTGATTTCAAGAAGGTCGCAGAAAAGCATGGTGAAACGATAGAGACCCCCGACGAGTTTCATCGGGAATCGTATGTCAAGGGAATCGGTCGCGACCCCAGAGCTATCGGCGCCGCTTTCTCCCTGACCGAGCCGGGCCAATACACGCCGCCGGTGGAACATGACCAGGGTGTTGTGATAATCCGCCTGATCGAAAGAATTACCCCTGATCTGACCGAATACACGGCCAAACGAGACTCGCTGGAGACCATGCTTCTGCAACGCAAGCAACAAGAGCTGTTCGGACGCTGGTTCCAGTTGCTGAGGGAATCGTCAGAGATAGTCAACAACACCAACCGAGGCAGCACTCAGTCCGATTATCTTTAGATTTGTTCCAGCCGACAGGCCGCCGTTATTGAATGATTACTCGACGGGAGCATCAGATGCTCCCGTTTTTTGGGCCGGGGCTGGTGCGAAACGAGGTTTTGCATCGAAGGTTGGAACTACTTGCGGGTTCCGGCTTTTTATCCGGGTGTCGAAACCGCTAAGAGGGTTCCTTACTCCTGCTCAAAATAAAAAGTGGCGTATTCATCGAATACGCCACGAATAACATAATATCGAAAGAGTGAAAACGGCTAATCGGCGGCGGCTGTTTCAGCCGGAATATTCATCATGTACGCATGCATGGCCCGGGCCGCTTTCTTGCCTGCTCCCGCGGCCAGGATAACTGTTGCTCCGCCGGTGACAATATCTCCGCCTGCGAAAACACCTTTACGCGAGGTTTCCATCGTTTCTTCGTTAACCGTGATGTTACCCCAGCGGTTGGTATCGAGTCCCGGCGTCGTCTGCGGGATCAACGGGTTGGAGGAGTTGCCGATAGCCACCACCACCAGGTCCACTTCCATTATGAAATTGGACCCTTCGATCGGAACCGGACGGCGGCGGCCTGAATCGTCGGGGGCCCCCAGTTCCATCTTCAGACATTCCATCGCCTTGACCTTGTCGTTTTCATCGCCGATGAACCTGATCGGCGTGGTCAGCATGTGGAACTGTACGCCTTCATCCAGGGCGTGATGGATCTCTTCGGCACGGGCCGGCATCTCCGCTTCGGAGCGGCGATATACAATATAAGCGTTCTCGGCCCCCAGCCTCAAGGCAGTACGGACAGCATCCATGGCGGTGTTGCCGCCGCCGAGTACCGCGACGTTTTTGCCTTCGATAATCGGTGTGTCGTTGTTCGGGAAATCATAGGCCCGCATCAGGTTTGAACGAGTCAGGTACTCGTTGGCCGAATAGATGCCGATCAGGTTTTCACCTTCAATCCCCATGAAGTTGGGCAACCCGGCGCCGGTGCCGATGAAAATGGAATCGTATCCCATTTCGAACAGCTCATCAATAGTATCCATCTTGCCGACAATCGTCGAGTTCCTGAACTCGACGCCCATCTGGGCGAGGACATCGCATTCCGCCTGCACGATATCCTTGGGAAGACGGAACTCCGGGATACCGTAGACCAGCACACCGCCCGGTTTATGCAGAGCTTCAAAAATCGTGACCTTGTGACCGAGCTTGACCAGATCACCGGCCACGGTCAGGCCGGCCGGGCCGGAACCGACAATGGCCACTTTCTTGCCGGTCGGCGGTGCGATTTCCGGCAGTTCGATCAGGTTGTTTTCACGTTCATAGTCGGCGACAAAACGTTCAAGATAACCGACTGCCACCGGCTTGAATTTCTTTGACAGGGTGCAGACCATCTCGCACTGTTCTTCCTGCGGACATACCCTGCCGCACACGGCGGGCAGAGCGTTGGTCTCTTTGATCTTGCGGGCGGCCGCGGCGTATTGCTTTTGCTGCACCAGCGCGATAAATCCGGGGATGTCCACTTCGACCGGACATCCGGGAATACACGGCGCTTTCTTACACTCTATACAGCGATTGGCTTCCAGAAGCGCCTGCTCTTCGGTCAAACCGTAAGGAACTTCCTGAAAGTTGGACCTGCGAACCTTGGGATCCTGCTCCGGCATCGTCTGCCGGGGGATTTTCATTCTGTCTTTCTTCTCCAATTTCTCTGTCACGCTATGCTCCGTCTATACTTAATGAGAAGACTCGATATTATTCAGTCTGTTTTTGCCTCTGTCAGGAGGGATAGGCGAATTTCTCGACCGCCTCGGCCAGTTTACAGCCGGGGTTTTCGAGAAACCGTTT
>JAJRTA010000257.1 GCA_024278515.1 Candidatus Zixiibacteriota bacterium | reverse complement strand
TACTATAATATACGCAATAGGAACCAGTTTGGATTTGGCCGTAAATTTCCCCAGCGTTTTGGCCAGGTAAATGGGAATGCTTTTGAGAGGCCAGAATATCGCAATTCCGAATATATTGAAAATCAGATGAGCAAAAGCAACAGCCACGGCATTCGGGGAACCGGTCACAAACGAAGCCAGAAACGCCGTAATAGTCGTGCCTATATTGGCCCCGAGCAGGTAGGGATAAATCTGGATTGCATTCAGTACGCCGGCGCCCAGCAGGGGAACGACAATCGAAGTAGTAATCGACGAAGACTGAACCAGGACAGTGACTGCCACACCAAGAATGAAGCTCAGGACCGGGGTACGGAATACATATCGCTGGAAGAACTTCTCCACCCGGGCCAGGACCAGGCTCTTCATCACCTTGACAATGTAACGAAGGGCGGCAAACATCATGATCAGGGCCAGGGCTATGGCGATATAAGGGTTCTCTCCGGTCAGTGTGATGAGATACTTGGCTACCGGCTTGGTGATTGTCCCCAGAAAGGATGTAAACTTCATTCCTCCAAAACCCGAGAACATCTTTTGCAGGTATTGGGCCGTGTACGCAATCGGATGGAAAAAATGCTCAAGCGGCAAAAGGACCAGCACAGCACATACATTGAAGAAATCGTGAAGCATCGAACCGGTAAAGGCGCGCTGGAACTCATCACGCCGGGAAATATGTCCCAGAGAGACGATTATATTGGTTACGGAAGTGCCGATATTGGCCCCCATAACCATCGGGATCGCATTGGCAAAGGGGATCACACCGGAGGCTACAAGCCGGACAATCAGCGAAGTCGTGGTCGATGACGATTGCACGATAGCCGTGGCCAGCATACCAATCATCAGACCCAGAACAGGATTCGAGGTAGACCGAAAAATTGTCTCGGCGAACCCTTTGCCGAACAGCTTGAAAGTCGACCCCAGCAGTGTGATCGACAGGATGAACAGGTAAAGCAAACCGGCGATGGCCAGAAGTTTAAGAACAACGGAGTCCCCGGGTTTGAATCTTGAACTGTACGTCAGGCCGGAATCGGCGGTGTTAGTCATAAAGACGAGCTACTCTCTGGCTAAGCGTCCAATTTTGCGGGGAATATATCCGGTGGACCGGGCAAGTCAACAATGAATGTGATCATTTTCGGTGTAATTTCATAATATCAACAATAGTCCGACTGGAAGCATGGTTATCGTTGATCCGGTTCGTATTATGTCGTTGTTTCACCGATGATTGCTTTTGTTCATCGCACCTGCCATGCAGGCTCTATGATTCGGTATCCATTATTGGCCCGCTCTTCGTCCGAACAGTTGACCTCGAAACAAAGCGCCAAAACCAGCAGGTATTCGCTTTGTCTTGAGCTATTCTCTACTGTTTCTTCCCGGCGCTGGCCATGACGTAAGCATCAGTATTGAAGTATTTCGCTGTCACACGGCGGATGGCGTCGATGTTTACTTCAGACAGAGTGCGTAAAAACTGGTTGTCATAACCGACAGGGCGGCCCAGGTACTCGTTCACGGCCAGCCAGTAGGCCTGGTTCACTCGTGAAAGTCGAGCCCGACCGAAGCTTCCCCAGATACTGTTGCGGGCGGTGTTGATTTCGCCGTAGGCGGGGCCGTCAAGGCGGAGCTTGTCGATTTCAAGGAGGATACCGTCACGGGCTTTCCCGAAATTCTCATTCGATGTCCCCATCACGCAGTACAGCAACCCGAACTCGCGATCAAACATTGTCCCGGCCCCAACCGAGTAGGCCAGCCCCTGTTTCTCCCGGAGGTTCAGATAAAGCCGGCTGTTCAGAATCGATGCGGCCACTTTCAGGACCGGCACATCCTTGCTGGTTGCTCCCGGCAGAGGGTTGCCGATGTACAGGCTGATCTGCTTGGAATCCATTTCATGATGTTCAACGATTTTCTCCTCCGGCACCCGTGGTTTGCTTATTTCAGGCTGGGTAACGGAAGATACCGGTAAAGTTCCGAAACGGTTATGCACCCAGGCCATGACGGTGTCGGTGGGCAGGTTTGTACCGACGGCAAGAATCATGTTGCCGGGGGAATAAAACTTCTTGTGATGAGCGATCAGATCGTCACGGCTGATCGAGCCGATTGTTGCCGGTGTGCCGCCCACCGGCTGACCGTACGGACTATCACCGAAGATCGTCTTGTAGAAAAGAGCCCGCGCTACACTGCGCGCCGATCCCGAACTCCGGCCCAACGCCCCGATCATCGCTGAACGCACGTTTTCAACTTCGGTACTGTCGAAGGCCGGTTGCAGAAGCAACTCCGCAAACAGATCGAACCCTTTTTCAGCATATTCGTCGATTGTTTCAAATTTGATAAATGAAAACCGCCGGGTTGTGTAGTGGTCATCGTACGGAATCCAGGGGTTATCATAAAGAGTCAGGTTGGCCCCGATTCGGGCCAGGTCCTTAGTAAGTTCCGAGGCGGTACGGTTGACCGTACCTTTTTCCAGACAATGGTTGACAAAGTCGGTAATACCGGCCTTGCCGACCGGCTCGTTGGCGTTGCGGTTCTTGCCCAGCAGACTGACGCCGAAGACGCGGCTGTCCGGGCTCGATTTGACGATAACGGTCAAGCCGTTGGGGAGGATTTCCCGGTAATATTCGGCCGGGTCGTTCAGCTCCAGATCAACCGAGTCCGGCTTCGGATAAGCCAGTTTATATCCCCTGGTCAAATCGTATTCCGGTATCTCAGCCGAGGCGAAATGAGCGGTGACTTCCTCGACGGTCATCTCCTGCGGAGTCCAGCCGGTCTGGGTCGAATCGGTCAGCGGCCGCACCACGGTGGCGACGTAGTTCGGCTCGCTGAGCCACTGGGTCGCCGCCTGTTTTGCCTGTCCCCAGGTAACTTTGGACAGTTCGGAACCATAGTTCACCACCGCGTCCCAGCCTTCGGTCATCAGCTTCCCGGAAATCATGAAACCGAGATAGTGCAGTTTTTCCGAATTATAGATTTCATCGCACTTGGTGCTGGTGATAATACCGGCGATTGTTTCCGGGTCGGCGTTATGACTGCCCGCCTGTTTCAACAGGGCCGGCACCAGGGAGACGATAGTGTCGACATTAGCCGGATCCTCGGTAATAATCGAGACATTCAGGCGGGAGAATTCTTCACGGGTTTCAAGATACACGCTTGCTTCCGAGGCCAGCGGACTCGCTCCCTCGGTCAAAGTCCTGACCAATGGAGACGCTCCGGGCATACCGTAGTACTGGGTGAGCAGGTCGAAAGCAAGGTAGAGGCTGTCTTTATGATGAGGCGCTGTGAAAGAGAAGTTTATGTATGTCGAGCTGACATCGGCTACCGTGTCAAAAACATGGGTGCCGAAAAGATTGTCGCCCGGTTCAGACGGTTCGTGAACTGGTCCTGTTTTTTCTGATTTGATTGATCCGAATACACGGGCCACGGTTTTCTTCATATCGTCGGTGTCGAAATCTCCGATAACCAGCAGCACCATATTATCCGGGCGGTAATACCGCTTCCAATAGTCGATTATGGCTTCGCGGGGGATGTTGGCGATAAATGGTTCATAGCCGAGAACCGGACGGCTGTAATCAGTTCCGGCCAGAGCTTTTTCAGTGAAAAACTTTTCTGACGCCCAGCCGGGAGAGTCGATGCCCCGCTTGATTTCCTCGATTACCACTCCTCGTTCCTTGGGCAGCTCTTCTTCCGGAAAAGTTGAGTTGAACAGCATATCGGCCATGGTTACCATGCCGTATTCAGAGTACTGTCTGGGCATCAGGGTGAAGTAGGCAGTCATCTCCTTGCGGGTAAAAGCGTTGATGTATCCGCCCAGATCCCGGATAGATCCGTCGATCTCTTCACGGCTTTTATTGATAGTACCGTCGAAGAGCAGATGCTCCAGAAAATGCGTAATTCCGTTTTCATAACGGGACTCATATTTGCTCCCTGAACGGACAAAGACCATCGAGGCGACCATCGGTGAGGCGTGAGTCTCTTTAAGAATCACCTCCATGCCGTTGTCAAGCTGATAGGTAGTACCAGCGGCTGAAACGGCGCCGGTGATAATAAGAACTGAAACGATGCAGCTTAGTGCAATTTTTGAGCCGGGAAATGCCCTGTTGTGGTACATCTTGCCATCCTGCAATGTTACGGGTTTTCGTTCAAATCCTTTATCCTCTCTGACGATAACAGGATATAGTAACAGTATGGTGCAAACAAGTCAATCCGGATTCAAATATGAATTGACTTGATCAAAGCAGATGTTATATTCGCCGAACCTGATATGACGGAACTGAATAAAATCATGAAAATTGCCGTTCGAAACCGGGCGCTTTTGCTGTTGGTTGTAATTCTGGCTCTGGTCGCGGTGGCCGATCATTTGTCGGAACATAATCAGCAGGTAGCAGCCGGCGGCAATCAGGTCCTTACTTCCGGAGCTGTTTCACCGGATGAGACTCCCGGTAAACAGGCTGGTAACAGCACCCCCACCGATGACGGCGCGGCGGCGCAGTTGGTGCAGTTTGTCTGGCAGATTGACAATGGATCGGCGCGCGGGCGGTTGCGTGAAAGCTCAATCGACAAATGGCATTTTCGTACCGAAAGCGCTTCCCGAATCGGACAGATTTGCGCTACTCCGTCGTTGATTGATTCAGGATTGGGCCGACAGTTTACACTGGTCGGCGCCCGCCCCTCAGGCACAAGTTAGCTGCCGACCGCTTCCGTAGCCATTTTCAGGCACGGATCCTTAGTTTTATTTCACGAAAACAATAACTAATCGATAAGCTGAAAAGGATTGCTTATGTCAAAAAACAACTGGCGTATCGGCCTCACGATCATCCTGGTCATTCTGGCCTTTATCTCCTTTTGGGACACATTCAAGCTGTGGACCATGACCGAAGAGGATCGTGTGGAAATGCAGGAAAAAGATCCGGGCAAACTGCTTAAAATGCAGCAGGAAGCTATCCGATTGGGTCTTGACCTTCAGGGTGGTATCCATGTGGTGCTTCGGGTAAAACTTGAGGAACTCGATCTTGGCGCCCGCGAGGACGCGGTTGACCGGGCGATGCAGGTTATCCGTAACCGTGTCGATGGTCTCGGGGTGGCCGAGCCTACGATCGTGAAACAGGGTAACGACCGTATTATCGTCGATCTGCCCGGTTACACTGATGCCAACCGGGCCGAGGAACTGATCGGTCAGACGGCGTTATTGCAGTTCAAACTTATGGAAACAGCCGATAATGCCAACCTGTTGCTCGCCCGGATGGATTCGGTTATCGCCCAGTACGAGCGAGAATTGAAAGGCGAAACAACCGGTGAAACCGCGGAAGAAACAGTGACCGACGACGATGTCACCGCCGAGTTGACCAGCGAGACCGCCGATACCGAATCATCGACCAGTGATGACGTTGTGGCCGACCTGTTGGGTGATGACACCGGCGCGGTGGATACCGCCGACCTGTTCGGGTTTGACGAAAGCGGTCCGCTGGACGAAGGCGACTATCCGTTGACTTCGCGGCTTGAGATGTCTCTTTTCAACAGCTCTACCGGAACGGCCTGGCCGATGTTTGCGGTCAATAAAGATGATTACCAGAAAGTAAGCCGCTGGCTGAGCCTGCCGCAGGTGGCCTCTTTGATGCCTATCGATGTCCAGTGGGCCTGGTCGACTCGTACCGAGATTCGCAACAACCGTGAGGTTTATTATCTCTACCTGTTGAAACGCAAGGTGCAGTTTCTGGGCAAATTTCTTGAGAATATCTCGCTGGGACGTGACCAGATGGGCGGCTTTGTCGTTAACTTCAGTCTCTCCGGTGACGGTGCGGCCCGGTTCGCCCAGTTGACCGGAGCCAATATCGACAAGCCGCTGGCCATCGTCCTCGATGACAAAGTCGAATCGGCTCCGTTTATCAACTCCAAGATTCGTCGACGCGGACAGATTACCATGGGTGGAACAGCCCGGATAGAAGACGCTCGCAATATGGAGATTGTTCTGAAAGCCGGTGCGCTGCCGGCCCCGGTTGAGATAATCGAGAAGAACGTTGTCGGGGCCACACTTGGAGCCGATTCGATTTCCAAGGGGTTCAATGCTTCCTTGATCGGACTGGCTCTGGTGCTTTTGTTCATCGCCGTCTATTATCGTCTTTCCGGAATCATTGCCGATATCGGTCTTTTGTTCAATATCTTCTTCCTGCTGGCTGTAATGTCGGCGCTGGGGGCAACTCTGACTATGCCGGGTATTGCGGGGATAATCCTCACCATCGGTATGTCGGTCGATTCCAATATTCTGATCTTCGAGCGTATTCGGGAAGAGCTTCGTACCGGCAAAACGGTTCGGGCTTCGATTGATGCCGGATATGATCGCGCGTTCGTAGCCATTTTTGACTCTCACGTCACAACCCTGATCACCGCCGGTGCGTTGTTTCTTCTGGGCAGCGGACCAATCAAGGGTTTCGCGGTGACATTGTTCTGGGGGATTGTGATCTCACTATACACAGCGTTTGTGATAACCAAGCAGGTCTTTGACTTCCGCAAGGGTTACCGCAAACTGAGTATCTAACCGAGAGGAAGGTAACGAATGTTTAGAATAATAGGCGATACCAACATCGATTTTATCGGTGCTCGCAAATTTGCCTTCATACTGTCGGCGGGACTGATTGCCCTGGGAATCTTTGCCCTGACGATGGTAATAACGGGCAAGGCCAACCTGGGGATAGATTTTGCCGGTGGAACCATGCTTGTCACTACGTTTGAAAAAGAAGTGGGCATAGATGACCTCCGGGGAGCGATTTCAAAAGAGTTTCCTGACGCCATGATCACGGAACTGGCTGATTTCGAGAAACCGAACGCTTTTATTATCAAGGTCAAACGACCCGAGTCCGAAGTCGAAGGACGTGATCGTTCGAACCGACTCAAGGAGATTTTGGGCGAATCCTTTGCCGATAATCATTTCACCATCGAATCCGAACATATCATCGGTCCCGCGGTGGGGGAGACACTGCGTAACGATGCTCAGAAAGCGGTGCTGTTGTCGCTGTTCTGTATTGTTATCTACATCTGGATTCGTTTCGATTTCAGGAGCGGAATAGCCGCGACTATCGCGACGTTTCACGATGTGCTGGCCGTACTCGGCATCACGTATTTGCTCAATGTCGAGTTCGATCTGCTGCTGATCACGGCCCTTTTGACACTGGCCGGATATTCATTGACCGACACGGTAGTGGTATATGACCGGATCCGCGAGAATCTCAAGAAGTTCCGCAGTAAAGGTCAGTTTGCCGGAGCGGTGAACGCCTCGATCAACGAGGTGCTTTCACGTACCGTGAATACTTCTTTGACCACGCTCCTGGTGGTGACGTGTCTGTTTTTCCTTGGTGGCGAAGTACTGCGCACTTTCGCTCTGGCTTTGATACTCGGAGTGTTGGTTGGCACCTACAGTTCCGTGTTTGTGGCCAGTCCGATTGTCGTTGAATGGGAAGCGCGCAGTCCCAAGCGATTCAAACGTTAGCTCTTTTTTCAGACTGTGATTATTACACGGGTTCGTCCGATGGCGGACCCGTTTTTCATTATGATCGTGAAATGAACGCTTTGACTCGACCTCGATCATCAGACTCCAGCAATAACCAGGCGGGGACCGCCGCAGCCACGAACAGTATCATGAGATTGATCGCAAAAGTCATCCATGTGTCCGGCGGCAGAAGTTGCCTGATCCCGAGGCCGACGATCAAACATATCACTCCGCCCGGAACGCCTGTTCGTAAGCTGTGACCGATCTGTTTCAGATATCCCAGGTTGAGCGCCCGGGCCATGAAGTACGGATAAAGAGTAAGATACAATATCGCCTGGGGAACAGCGGAGGCCACAGCCATACCGAGCAGACCGTACGGTTTGATCAGGATAACGGCGAGCACTATTTTTGATACCGCTTCACAGGCCACAACCATCAGGATGTAACGATGTTTGCCGATTCCGAACAATACCGAGTTGCCGAGTATCTGCGGCAAAAAGAAAGCCGACCCCACCGCCAGCACCTGCATGACCTCAGCCGATCCCAAAAACTCAGGAGCCAGCCACAAACCGACGAAATTACGGGCGTATATTATTACGCCGACACTGAGCATAAACGACAGGTACGAGGAATAGCGAAGACTTTTGAGATACAATTTCCGTACACCATCCAGGCCGGAAGATGTTTCCAGATGAGACACCATCGGCGTCAGCGGCTGTGCGATTGCGTTGATAGCGTTACGCGCGTAAAGCAGGAGCTGAGCGCCCGGATAGTAGACACCGGCGGCGGCCGAGGACCCAATCAGTCCCAGCAGAAAAGCGTCGGTGTTGAAGATAACCAGCCACCCGGCCACGATGGCGAACGAGGTTCGTGAGTAACGCAACAGCATCCCGGTTGTTTCCCTGTCGATGAACTCACGTCCGGGGCGTACCTCCGGATGAAGCCGGCGGAGCACGATCACCGTCAGGACATGACGCTTGACGGTGAATAGTAAAAGGGTCAAAGCCAGCGATTCCAGTCCGTAACCTTTACGAAGCAGGATGACCATCAAAATGGTCCGCAGGATTTCTTCACCGATCGCCAGACTGCGGGCAAGGTCGAATCGCTGGAAAGCGCCCAGTGAGTTGCCGAACGGAAGAAAGTAAAAATTGAATGCCATGAAAAAGCCGAGGATGATCAGCGCCCGCCGTCCCTCCTCCAGTATTTCCGGGTCGCCGACCTTGAAATAGCCGAAAAACAGAGTGGCGAATATGTAAATTCCCAGCGCCACGACAGTCCCGATGACAAAATAAAGTAACGAAGAACTGTTGAGCACCCGGTTGATGGCCGGGTAATTCCGCTCCGCGAGATATTTTGAAACATACCGGGTGATCGCTGAGGTCAGGCCGAGATCAAGCAGGGTGAAATAGTTGATCGTCTGAAAAAGTATCACCCAGACACCGTAACGAGCATCCCCCAGCACCGATGTTATAAACGGCACAAAGAAGAAAGAGATTATGATGCGAATGACATAAGCGGTGGAAGTGGCGGTAATGTTTTTGACGAAATGAGGACGTTCCATCAACGAAAACCAATCGTTATCGAAAACCGGGAGTCTGTATCCGCCACTATCGACCCCACTATCGGATCGTCATGTCACTTGACGTAGCGTGTCGGGTCGGTAACCGCTCCGTTCAGGGCGGAAGCGGCCGCGGTGGCCGGTGAACACTGGTAAACTTCGTATGTGCCGCCGGTTGAGAGTCCTTCCACCGGTCCGGTTACGAGACAGCGATCATTGCCCGCCGGCCTGGCCCAGTCGGGCAGATCGTGAATACCGCATCCGGGTGTCATAATCACCGCCCCCGCTTCGGCCAAAGCTCGAATCAGACCTTTTTTCAGCGCCTCCAGAAAAACCGACTGTGATGCAGGATAAACCAACAGGGTAGTATCCTTGTTAATCTTCTTCCCCTTGAGAACGTCGGCGGCCGCTCGAAGATCATCGAACCTTCCATTGGTGGCCGATCCGATCAATATCCGGTTGACCGGAAAAGTTTCCATCTCGGCGACCGGTTTTATTTCGGTCGGTTTTCCCTGCGGCGCGATCTGCGGCGATAATTGATCGACATTTATCTGGTAGTGTTGCTCGTACACGGCATTTTTGTCGGCCATTTTAGGAGCAAGGGGAGCAGAGGATCTCCCGGTAAGATAGCGGCGCGTGGCGGAGTCAAACGGACAGATCGCGCTGACAGCGCCCATGGCATGAGCCATCGAGCAGAGCGTGAACCGTTCGCTGATTGTCATCTGGGATACGGACGGGCCATAATACTCGATTACCTTATCGGCAATCTCAACATCACTCATCCGCTTCATGATTGATAACGCGATATCACCCGCATAAACTCCCCGTGACCGTCGTCCCGTGATGTCTACCCGCAGTGTCGCAGGCACGGTGGCGGATAGTTTGCCCTCGGCAAGCAGGGTGACCTGACTATCGAGATCAACCTGCCATCCCAGGCTGTTGATGGCCCCGAGTGAGGCAATGCGATCATTGCCTCCAAAACACAACATGCCCGGCATCACGACACCTCGTTCCATCAGTATCTGATGACAACAACCGGCGGAATGAGCAATCACCGGCGTTAGTCGATGTCGTTCCGCGAACCGGCGGACCTCCCGACTGATCTCGGAAGTGACACCTGACCTGTCGACGTTTATCTCGGCCAGGGATATATGAATGTGCGACGGTTTTAACATCAACCCGCCGGGTCGCTGTCGAAACTTCTGGATTACCTTGTCGGCCGAGCGGTCGCAGATCAGAAGATCAGGCTCCAGCTCAACCGTGTCGCCGACCTCAACCGTATCGGTTGCGGCCCGTTCAGCGAATATTTTTTGCACGACTGTCTGTTTGTTCCAGTGCGAGGCGGCCCTGGAGCTATTGCTCATCCCCGGAAAGTGAAGCTCCAGCTGCTCCAGCTTGAGAAAGGCCGGTTTCTCGCGAATACCATAACGCCGCCGCCAGTTGTAGAAAGCTGCTTTGGAGATACCCAGTTCCAGTCCGCAACGGTCATCATCGCCGAACCGTTCCCACAGGCTGCGTATTTCTTTATCTGAGAATTTCGGTACCGAATGGCGAGGAACATTCTTTTTGCGCCGCCAGTAAGCCACAAGATAAGCCGGAACACCACCGAGGCGTTCACCGATTTTTTCATCGGTCCGGTACAGTTTCTGCAACTGAATAAGTTCAGCCTTGGTCGGGATCTTGGAACGGGGACTCACAGTTTGTCGAACTCCCTTTTGATTGCCTCATAGATGTGATCAAGAGGTACCGACATTATCTTGGTCCTGCCGATCACCGGCATGAAATTGGTATCTCCCTGCCAGCGCGGCACTATGTGCATGTGCAGATGATCCGGCACCCCCGCGCCGGACAACCGTCCGAGATTCATACCGAGATTCATAGAGTGCGGTTTGAGTGCCTTCTTTATGACCTTGACCGTTAACTGGGTCAGCCTGAAAAACTCGTCAGCTTCGGCAGGAGTGAGTTTTTCGATGTGAGCCACATGACGTTTGGGCACTACCATACTGTGACCGCCGGTGTAGGGGAACTTGTTCAGAATGATAAACGCCTTCCTGCCACGATGGACAATGAGATTCCTGACCGAGTCTTTCATCTTGAGACGCTTGCAGAAAATGCAACCGGACTCTTTTTTCGCAAGAACGAATTCGGCACGCCAGGGTGCCCAGATGGTCTTGTCTTTCATAGCCTTAAATAATACGGAAAACGGTGTGACGGTTCAAGTACCTGCCGACTATTTTTTCTGTTTTTAGCTATGACATTGTCGTTCAACGGGTTGCTGCTGTCGCGCAAGGTGTTGACAGGCATGGAGTTCAGGAAGTTATGCTTTTATAATTGGCCTTTGGATTTGTTGATTGTATTTTGACAAGCGGGTGTCATATCCGAGTCGTCTGTTAAGTATATTGGATCAGCAGGATGCGTTTATTTTTCGGAGTGTTGTTCGGCGCCATTGGTATGGGCTATATCGTGTACGGACGAAAGCAACGGCATGGTGTGGCGTTGCTGTGTGGTGTACTCCTCGGTGTACTGCCGTACTTTTTAGACAACCCGTATCTGGTGGTAGGCATAGGAATAGGGTTATGCCTTGCGCCGTTTCTGGTCCGAGACTGAGATGGGCCCGGAGGCAGGATAACGAGATTATTGCAAATCCAGCCGGAAAGAACAGGCTACAACTTCTTCCAGTTGGAAAGAAGGTCAATGAGCAGTCGTGCTCCGATGCCCGATGTGCCTTTGGGTATGTAGGCCTGTCCCTTTTTCTCGATGTCAACATAGGCGATATCGATGTGCGCCCAGGGCCAGTCACCGACAAACTGTTCAAGAAACGCCGCCGCGGTGGCGGTACCGGCCGGACGACCTCCTGAATTGACGCAATCGGCGATATTCGATTTGAGGTTATTGTGGAATTCATCCCAGAGAGGAAGCGGCCAGACTTTTTCGGCGGTCGCTTCCGAGGAAGCTCGTATTCGTTCGAGCAATCGTTCATGGTTGCCGAGGATGGGCGCCCCGGCGTAACCTAAGATATAAAGTGTCGCACCGGTAAGAGTGGCGATATCGATCACCGCCTGGGGATCGAACTCGTTGGCGTAATCGAGAGCGTCGGCCAGGATCAAACGTCCCTCGGCGTCGGTATTGATAATTTCGACGGTGAGTCCTTTGCGGGTTGTGATGATATCCGAGGGTCGAATAGCTGTTCCCGACGGCATATTCTCGGTGAGCGGCATAAGTCCGACCAGATTCTGTCTGATACCAAGCCGGGCCGCCGCTTCGATAGTCGACATGACAACCGCGGCGCCGGTCATGTCACCGTTCATCTCGATCATTTTATCGGCCGGTTTCAGCGATAGTCCGCCGGAGTCGAATGTTACGCCTTTGCCGACCAGCACAATCGGTTTTTGCGTTTTGCCGCCGCCCTGGTATTTGAGGATCACGAACCGGGGTGGTTCCGAAGAACCCTGCGCAACGGCCAGCAGAGCGCCCATCTTCTCCGCTTTGATCTCTTTCCGTTCCAGCACACGACAGGAGATGGTTTTATATCGGTCGGCCGTCTTTTGAGCTTCGACGGCAAACTTCTTCGGTGTCAGGTCGCACCCGGGAAGCGCCGAGAGATACCGGACATTCGTCTGGCTTTCTGCCGTGATTGTGCCTCGCGCAACGGCTTTTTCAAGTCTTGGCAGGAGCCGCTTATTGTCGACGACGAATTGTACTTTAGACAGAAGGTGAGACTTGTGGCTGTCATCATCGGTTTTATATTTGAGCAGACGGTACGAGCCGAGGATGTATCCCTCTATCACCGCCTGGTAAATATCATCATCCGTGATTGCACCGAGATGGAAACCGGCTGACCGGCAACGAATCAGCGGCTT
Organism: Candidatus Zixiibacteriota bacterium; assembly: GCA_024278515.1. Classification (GTDB taxonomy): domain Bacteria; phylum Zixibacteria; class MSB-5A5; order GN15; family FEB-12; genus JAJRTA01. The sequence continues at coordinate 659 of JAJRTA010000257.1, read as the reverse complement.
GTAGCGAGAAAGAAACCCGGCCGCCTGACGGTAGTTGTCGGCTGTCGAGCCTTTTTTATCTCCCAGACCAGCCAGTATAACCCGATCGCTTTCATATCCGTTCACCCGATTAAGGGTAACTGTTTCACCGAGAGCTCCGGTGAACTCAGTTGAATCCAACAGTTCGCCGACCAGTCCGTTGGTGGCCCTGTCCAGTTCTTTCAAACGTTTGTCGTCGACCTTTTCGAACTTATGGGTCAAGATGACAACAGCGTTGGCGGTGACTTCGGCAGGGGGAAGAGATGCGTATGAAATCTGCATTGTCTGGCTCCTTTGTTTTGTTAAAAGTAGGCCAAACGGCATCAATCGGCAACCACTTTCCATGTAACCCGTCAGTAACATGGGCGGTTTTTCGCGTCTTGATCGGCGCGTGTTGTTCAGTATTCAGTTGTTAGAAATGACCGGTAGTTGCGTTCGGTTTCAGCGAGATTATCGGCTCCGAACTTTTCGAGAAACGCCTGCGCGAGGACCAGGGCGGCGACAGCTTCGCCGACCACACAAAGGGGCGGCACGATACAAACATCGGTTCGCTCGACAATCGCCACAGCCGGTTTTTTGGTCTCGACATCGACTGTTTTGAGCGGCTGATTGAGTGTGGAGATCGGTTTGGCCGCAATACG
>JAJRTA010000256.1 GCA_024278515.1 Candidatus Zixiibacteriota bacterium | reverse complement strand
TTGGAGGTCAGCCGGTCGTCGGCGTGAAGCGAAAGACAGGGCGGATAGTAATACTCAGACGGGCTGACATCGGAGCCTCCAACGGTCAACGAAGCAATCTGGAAAAACTGCCCCGACGGCAGATCGGGTGGGTTCCCGATCGACAGTTTATAGTTACCCGCGAGATATGGCAGGCGCGGCAAATCCTCCTGAGGGTCCGGCTCTCCGACAGGTTTACGGGCCGTATTGTCGACACCGATATAAACCGGGACCGGACTCGTTCCAACTTCTCCCTCTGCGCGCACCTGCCCGAGCGTTGATTCGTTTATTTCGATTGCGGTGCCGTCCGGAGTGACTCCCTGGCAACGCACAACTTCGACGCGAAGACGCGAGCCGGTGAGGGAGAGGTTGAGAGTAAGGGCCGGTTGGCCGGAAACTGATTTGCGCGCCAGGCCGTAGCGGTCACCGACATTCATCGCATACCAGCGGGCCAGTTGTTCGAAATAACGTTCCTGGTCCTTGAGATGCTGTTGCGTGATAAGCATCCCATCCTGCCAGTTCACCGAATATAAGTTCAAGTCAGTCATTGTTTTGCCTATAGCTTGTCGTGTGGAATCTATGTCTGCGGTTACAGTGTGTCAAGGTTATATTCCTCTCACCTTCGGGCAACTGATCGTGCTCCTCGATTTGTGGTCACAAACGACGAATATCCCAGCAGTCCGGTTCGTGTTGTTCCAAGCTGAAGGTCTTCGGCGCGAACTCTGACCATGATCCGGCATTCCAGGTTGGATGGCATGCAAAGCTGCAGCACCCATTCGATCTTGTTGCGTTTCGCCTGCCCGGGAAGGAGGTCACGCGCTTCGTCGGCGGGAACCTCACTGATCGTCAGTTGATAACCGGAATCATACTCGGTGAACGACCGCCCGATAACCCAGGTCGATCCGAGTTGTGACGATGCCTGCCCCAGACGGCTTCTTAAGTTTCCGGGAATATCGAAAGCTGTCGGGATATTTTCAGTGAACTCAAACTTGTACCCGAAAAGATAATGCAGCACTCCGGCGACATATTTCGGACTGCCGGCCCAGAAGTGAAATCCGGGCATGATAGCCGACCATAATAAGGCTTCCTGAATATCATTCGGCTGGTCTTTGAGGCTGAACTTGAACAGCTCAAGATACCGCTTCAGATAGTCATGATTGACCAGGGCCAGGGAATACTCCAGTTGCTCATGGAGAGCAATCGCGTTGTACCGCGCCACCGAGCCGTCGAAAGGAGCCATCAGGTGGCGTGCGTCGTCCTCCCAGCCGGGGCCGCGATCCTTACCGGTCTGCCAGCCGTAGAAGAACTGGTAAGGCAGATAGTCAACAGCCGAAGCCATGCCGATATCGAGTGAGATGACGCTATCATTTTCTATTGTCTCACCCGGTTTTGGATTCTGAGCCAGCACTTCACCGAGGTAGTTGCGGTGTTCGCCGACAGCTCGTACCGATACCCGGTGAATATCTATCCCGAGTTTGATTAGAAGCGTCAGGGCCGTGACGAAGTGGTATGGGTGGTGCCGATCGGTCAGGTTCGGCATGGTTATGATCGTGTCGTTCATTGCAGTTTCATTTCGACTGAAAACTGTGTGTTCACCGGAGTGCGGGCTTTCAGAAAACCGGCCAGTCGCAGTTTCAGCAAATCGATTTCTTCTTCCGAGTGGAAATCATCCTTGCCGGCGGTAACGGTTACTACTATGCAGCGCCGCACTCCGCGAGCAAACCGCTGTACGCCGTTGGAACAGACAGCCTCCCGGATTCTTGGATCGAAAGAGCGTGTCCAGTCAGCAATCTCCGTGAAAGTAAGGGCACGATCACGGCTGCGTAAACGGGAAGAGGCTTCGCTGATAACCTGTTGTTCGGTTTTGGCCGGAATGCCACCGTTGACCGGCATGATATTCACAGAGCTTTCGATGCCCGGATGGTTTTCATACAGTTCCGTGATGCTACCGGCTGAAATGCCGTTGGCCTCGGCGCCGGTGGTTACCGTGTACATCACTTTGATCGCATCGGGCGGATTGTCAAGCTGCGTTGTAAAGTCAAACCAGAGAATAAGACGGTCGGACTTCTGTTCCAGCGAATAGTGCCCGCTTTCACGGTCGGCCAGCACCTCGTGGCTGGGAACATACTCGCGGTTATTGGAGTCGGTTACTTCAGTGATTTCAAAAATTGAGGAAATATCTTCAGGCAACTCCAGTTCCACCAGTCGACTGCCGCCGGTGTGCTTGAATGAAGTCATGTCGGTTTTATTTACAACCACAAAGCAATCGAAATAGACACCGAGCGGCTTCAGCAGTTTTATACGATCGCCGCCCGGCGGCAGATCGATACGTATCCAGTATAGTTTTGTCTCGGATGGTGGCTCAAGCCGGTTGTTCGCCAGCAAACCGGCCAAAGACGCGTTTGTCGGACCCGCTTCCCAGGTCGAAGAAAAAGTCTCGGGAAGCACGACAAAGCTGTCCGCAAGAGGGGCCAAAAGGTCCGAGGTCCGGCGCAGTCCGCCCCAGTCGAGAGGGTTGTCGTTGGTCGTAAAGAGTCCATCGAGCGAAGGCCCCCGGCCGGGACAGAAGGCGGAGTCTTCATAAAACTCCCCGAAATGATTTCCCGGAAACCAGTGCCCCCAGCGAAGCTGTCTTTGCGCTTCAGGTTCGCCGGTTACCATAGCCACAGCATTCACTAAGTTGGCGCCCGGTCCGGAGTATTCAATTCCGAGGTACAGTTGATCGTTTCGTCCGTCAGAGATTTCATCAACCGGGAAACTTTTGGGGTCGACCTCGCGATCGGGGGAGAGTTCGGTTATTCGTTCTCCCGTTTTGAAGTAGATATGTCTGACTTCTGCTTTTATGATTCTTTCGTTTCGCAGAGGAGAGAAGAAAAAAGTCTGTCCGCCCTCGCGTTTTTCCTTGTAGTAGAATCTGGTATGGGGGTCGATCTCAACGGCCGGGTCGACCGGGCGGCAGCGCATGACCGTGAAAGCCGGCACCGGCCAGCGGCGACACTCAGGAGCCAATGATTGTATCAGCGCTTTCTTTGCAACTTCCCAGGTATGCCCTACTTTCTGGTCGATCGTGGCCAGTTGTTTGGCGTACATCTGCAACAGGAGCCTGAGTATCGGGTCCATTCGCTCGGCGGATTCGGCGACATCAGGATTGTACTTACGTAACTCCCGATGCATCTGCGTGAAAATCTGTTCAGCGGAGCGTGTCTTTTGTGTATGGCTGTCCATCTGTCTATCTTAATTGTTATCAACCCAGGTTGTAGGAGGCCGAGAACTTCTTTTCCTCTTTGCCGTCCATGAAATTGCCGGTGACTTTTACCGTGATGCCCAGAACGCGAGTGGTTTTTTCCTCGTCCACGCCAAAGGACACGGTAACATTGTACAGACGTTTTTCGAAATTATCGATGGCATTGCGCAGGCTGGCCCGGACTTCGGCTTTGTTGGCGGCGTACAGATCGCCGTACTCCTTGTCCCACAAGTCACAGCCGAACTCAGGGTTGAAATCGATGGATCCGACCCGGGTACTCAGGATCAGCCCCACCGAATATTTGATTGAGTCGTTGAGATCGCATCGGGCAAGATAGCCGTCACGCATCACCAGAGGAAGAGACAAGTAATCCATTAGTTGATCTTAACGATACCACCTTTTATCTCAGTCATTGCATCACCCTGGACCTTTACCATGGGCCCTTTGATCTCAGTTGTCGCACCGCCCTTGGATTCGTGTTTGATGCCGCCTTCGGATGAGAAGTTACCAGAGGCCTTGATCTTCGTGTCAGCAGCGCTTTCGATTTGTACTGCTTTGGCCGATTTCAATGTTATATCGCCCGAAGTTGACTCAAGCGAGATATTTTTCCCTTTGATGCTTACATCACCGTCGGTTTCAATTGTTATCTTCGGCCCGTCTGCCGACAGCGTAATAGTATTGCCGCACTCCTGCGTAATACAAATTACTTCCGAGCCGTCTTCATCTTTGAATGAAATCTCGTTACCGTTTTTGGTGCGGAAAATCTTCAGGTTGTTGGTGGATGCGTCGTAACCATTCAGGGGTGGTTTGTCTTTGGCGTTGTAAAGGCTTCCAATCACCAGCGGGCGCTCCGGGTCGCCGTGCTCAAAAGCCACCAGCACTTCGTCGTCGATTTCCGGCAAACAGAAGAACCCTTTCTCGCTGCCGGCGTGGGGGGTAGCCACCCGCAACCATCTTTCCGGTTCCGCCGGTCCGGTGTCGTCTTTCCATTCGAACCGTACTTTGATACGTCCCCGGTTTTCGGGATCTTCGGTCGAGAGGACAATCGCGCTTTGAATATCGGTGAAAGGCGTTCGCAGATGCTTCATCACAGGATATGAAGTTTCGAGCGGCGTGCACGTAAAAGTATTATAATATTCGCCCCGAGTGTAGCGGTGCCCGACCGATTTGATCCAGTGAGGGCCGTGGAACTCTGACGGCATACCTGAAATAGTCACACAAATGCCGACCTTGACCCGGGGGTCACGCGATCGTCCCGAACAATTGACCATCCGCCCCACCGATGCTTCCCGCGAACGATTAAGGGACTTATCCATTTCGGACTGGCTTTTCGGTTTCAGGCCCGGGACAAAACTGCCTTTGGGGTAAATCTTTTTCGAGGCATCATGCGACTTTTTCGGCAATCCTGACATGGATTTCTTAAGGGAGCCGGAAGTATCACCGTCGTAAACTTCTTTTTTCACTTCGTCATAGGCCTGGGATGCGTACTTTTCTGTCTGGGTGCCCAGTCCCATCTTGAACTCATACAGCATTTGACCAAACATCAGGTCCACATCCTCGGATGTCGTTTTAGCTTCGTCGGCGTTGAACCTGGAACCGTCGTAGTAGGCAAATAGCCCGTTTGCACCGGCCAGACGCATAATGAACTGATAATCCGTCTCGCGGTATTGTACACAGTAAGGCAGAGAGCCCGGAGTGGATTTGAAGTTTCCCTGCGTCAGGGAGTGATTGCCGACTACGGATCGTATTACATCGCTTGCGCTCTGATCGAGGAAAATCTTGTTGCGCTTTGAGCCGTCCATAGCAATCGTGGGACTGTGAGCAATGATCACGATTGTATTGATCCGGTCAACTGTGTTTTCATGATTAATTCCGGTAACAATTCCGATAAACTCCATGGCAGTGACCATGCCGGATTCGTTCCAGACTTCATCAGTTTCAACCTGTACCGAGATAGTTTCCCCAAGAAAACCCGAGAACTCATTGGTCCCCTGGAATGCTCCTTTGTCCCGCTCAGCTCCGAGACCGTGCAGTTCTATCCTCAAAACATGGTGCCGGTCGACATACTGATCCAGCTTGATACTCGACAGGTTTGACATGAACTCCTTGTCCAGAGCTTTGTCGGCAACCTTGATTTTGAAATTGTAAGCCATATCTCGTTACATTCCGGGAGCTGTAAGGATTTCACGGTCGGGCAGGCGGAAATACCTGCCCGACACGAAAACCAATGTGATTATTCCTGCCAGCGGTTGTCGATCTCGGCATCGCCGACAACAAGTTTGTGACATGAAATCTCGAAATAGATGAAAATCTGATCCTGCGGTCGATCCTTGATGTGAGGAATAGTCTCGACGAATTTGGTTACGAAGCCTTCTTCCCAGGTCAGTTCTTTCATCACGGCATCATCAGGATTGTGGAAAGTGACTTTACCGGATTTCCAGTTCGGCTTACTTGAGTCCATCGCCCAGCGGGCAATGTCGACGTTTCCTTCCGGATCACTTTCGATCGTGACTTTGATCGTACCGGCGTGAGCACGGTCGGACGGACGTCCGGTTTCATCACGAGCCGTGTACAACTCGTATGAAATCTCGTAAACGTTGTCGTACTTGACGCCGTCGATCTCCAAAAACGGTCTTCTGGCCATAGCTATCTCCTTTTAGCCAATGCGTTCTTATGGTTATTAAGTTTATGTATATCCGATCTTTCTTATTTGTCTTTAACGGCGGTAGCGTCGTTTTCATTCCAGGCCGTGAACTCGATATTGAATGTCCGGGCCGGATATTTCGGGTTCAGGGCTACCTTGATGTCGATCTCCTGACGTTTACGCATCTCTTCGTCGGCGAAAATCTTTACATCGTAATCCTGCAGGATATTATCACCGCCGGAAATCGCCTTCATGAACTTGTCGATATCACGTCGCATGGAATCGATGAATTTCTGATCGATCACCGAGAACGTTTGTTTGTTGAGGTAGTTGCGAAGTGTCTTGTAAACGTAATCGTAAGTGCGACGGATCGAATAGACGTTGAAAGTTTCCTTGGTAAATAAAGTGGCCGCTCCCATCGCGACAGCGGAGCCTTCAAAATTGACCAGCGGGTTTACACCTTTCTCGTTGATCTTCGAGGCGTCCGGCTGGTTGGCTTTGAAGCGGATATACTTGGCGTCGGCAATCTTGCCGTACTTGAAGCCGGCCGAAGGCTGCTGCATACCGGTGGTGGTGTCTCCTTTGTACATCATACCGGCAACGGCGGCGGAAGGCGGTATCCACATGTCATCGTCTTCAAACTGATTGGCCTCACGAGCCTGCAGATAGTTGGCGAACACTGATACGTACTGCTTGTAGTCATCGATCCCGGCCAGATTGGCGTAGTTGGGATCATCCAGCATCTCCATCACTTCTTCGAACGATTCGAAGTTGGGCAGGTCGGTCATGACATGAAGTTTGTTCGGCAGGCCCAGTTGACGAGCGACCATGTCGATATTCTCGACACTGCCAAGATATCCGGGGATCACCGCCATGGAGAAACATTCTTTGATACTCCACTCACGGTACAGCTCGGAAACAGCTTTGCAGACTTCTTCGAATTTCTCCTTGTCGTCAGGATCGGTCAACTCTTCGGCGGATACGTTCGAGAAATAGACATTGACCTTTTCATCCGGTTCCTGCTGAGCGTTGGCAAAGAACTTATCGATCGCCCGGTAGGTTGTTTCAAGCTCTCGGCTGGCCTGGTGAACCTTTTTCATATTCTTTTCCAGGTTGGCTTCGAGCCTGGTGGCGTTTTCATTCAATGACTTGCGGATCTCGTCGATATTATCGCTCTGGCCAAGGTACTGGACCCACAGCTTAAGGCGTTCGGCCAGAAGCTTGCGTTGCGTGGCGAATTCCTTCTTGGTCAGGAACTCTTTACGCTGGAAATCCTTTTTAGGGTCCAGCCATTCGATCCCTCGTACCAGATCACCGTCGGCGGTCTTGAACGACGGTAGAAGATTGGCCAGTTTCTTGAAATCTCCGAAAGAATCGCTCAACAGCGATGCAAAATCCTCATCGGAGATTTTCTCTGCGGCCGGTCTTGCCTCGGCGGCTTCGGCGGCCTGCGGCTGAGCTTGTTTTTCTTCTTCACCCATTTATTCACATCCTCGTTTTATTCCGTGAGCAGATCGATATAATAATTGGCCGCTTTAAGAAGAGCTTCTTTCTTTTCCTTATCGTCGAGCGCCTTCTTGAGAGCGTTGTTTTTCTTGAGCTGTTTGTCGAGATCGGCCATCATTTCCTTCGAGTAGTAAGTCTTCTGAAGGAACTCGTTTTTTTCGATCAACTCTTTGGAGGTGAAATCCTTCATGCTCCTGATCTCGAATTCCGCGTTGACCGGTTCGCCTTCGGCCGATTCGAGTTCGGCGGAAAAACCGGGCCGAAACTTCTCAAACACTTCCTTGAGATTGTTGCACCGGGTCGGTGTGACATCGGCGTCTTCCTCGTTGTTGAGACGCGCGACGTACAGCATCTTGTTGGACGGGAGCAGTTCGACCGGGATGGAATCATCTTTTTTGATTCTTTCCGTCGCTCCGAGAATAAACTTGGCCATTCAATCCTCCGTTCGCTGAAATTAGTTTGCCTTTGCCTGCGACGTCACCGTGAAGACAAAGGCATCATCTTTGACATCGATAGTAACACTGTCACCGGGTGAAACCTGGCCGGTGATTATATCTACAGACAGTTTGTTTACAATTTCCTGTTCGATAATACGCTGGATCGGGCGCGCTCCCAGTTCGATTGTGTAACCGTCAACGGCCAGTTTATGACGGGCCGCATCGGACAGCGTGGCTTTGATATTCTGATCCTCAAGCAATTTACACAACCCCTTGAACTCAAGACCGGCGATCTTTTCCACCTGCTCCTGAGTGAACGAATGATATACGATGATATCGGTCAGACGGTTGAGGAATTCCGGACGGAACTTGGTGAACAGGAACGACCGTACTTCTTCCATGTCAACCTCACGGCCTTCGCGGTCGGCGTCCAGAATCTTGTCGGCGGCATAATTCGAAGTCAGCACAACCACACAGTTCGAAAAATCAACCGTACGGTTCTGACCGTCGGTCAGCCGGCCATCATCCAGCAACTGCAACAGGACATTGAACACATCCGGATGAGCCTTCTCTACTTCATCAAACAGCACAATCGAGAACGGCTTCCGTCGGACCGCCTCGGTCAGCACGCCTCCGGCTTCATACCCTACATAGCCGGGCGGGGCGCCGATCATTTTGGCTACCGAATGCGCTTCCATAAACTCCGACATATCGAGCCGGACCATCGCGTTCTTATCGTCGAACAGAAACTCAGCCAGTAGTTTGGCCAGATACGTCTTGCCGGTGCCGGTAGGGCCCAGAAACAAAAAGGATCCAACCGGGCGATTGGGCAGTTTCAGCCCGGCTCGCGCTTTGCGGACGGCGTTGGATATCCCTTTGATCGCCGCCGTCTGGCCGATAATCTGGCCGGACAGAAACTCTTCCATGTTGACCAGACGGTCTTTTTCGGCGGTCAGCATTTTCGAAAGGGGAATACCGGTGCGGCGGGATACGACCGCTCCGATATCGGGATCATCGATCACCCGTTCAACATTGTCGACCGTCGCGGCGAGTTTGTCGAGTTGCTCTTTGCGGCTTTCCAGGTCGGCCTTGATATTCTCAAGTGTCATGGCGTCGATTTTCATTTTCCACCTCCCGCCTTAGCTTCTATGCGGTAACCCCAGGCCTCGTTCAGCCCTTCGATGTCGCGGGAAAACTCATCGTAAACAAATTTCAACTGCTCGAACTGTTCGGTTTTTTCCGGCTCCGGCTGAGCCTCACATTCGGCGATCATCTTTTTTATCTCTTCGACCTGACTTTTTAGCTGGGGAATTTTCTCTTTGGCGAACTCCTCTTTGACGCTGAACTCGGAACCGGCTTCGTCGATAAGATCAAGCGCCACGTCGGGGAGATTGCGTTCGCTCAGGTAGCGCTGGGCATATTTGACCGAAGCGGTAACTGCTTCCCTGGTGTAAGTCAGATCGTGATGCTTCATGTAACTGTCGATAACACCGTTAACAATGCGCACCGCGTCATCGTACGGCGGCTCGTCCACTTTGACGCGTTCAAAACGACGGTCGAGGGCTTTGTCTTTCTCGAGGTACTTGGTGTATTCTTCTTCGGTGGTGGCGCCGATGAGGCGGATGTGACCGCGGGCCAGGGCCGGTTTGAGAAGATTGGCCGCATCCATCCCGCCGCCGCCGTCACCGCCGCAGATCATGTGTATTTCATCGATGAACAAGACTATTTTGCCTGCTGACTTGACCACTTCCCCGACCAGTGTTTTGAACCGTTCTTCAAACTCACCTTTGTATTTGGCTCCGGCCACCATCGCACCCAGATCGACTTCCATTACTTTTACACCGATCAGCGTCTTAGGGACGCGTTCTTCAACAATCGCCTGGGCGAACCCTTCCACAATGGCCGATTTGCCGACCCCGGCTCCTCCGGTCAGCACCGGGCTGTTTTTGCGGCGTCGCAGAAGGATCTGAATCATCTGCTGAAGTTCCCGCTCCCGTCCGATCATCTTGTCGAATTCACCGGCGGCGGCGCGGTTGGTCATGTCGGTGCAGTAGCGCAGGGTTCCGGCAACCGGTTTGGAACCGGCTTCGACAGCGGCGCCTTCGGTTCCGGGGGGGGCCGTAGTGGCGATTTCTTCGACCGATTTGGAATCGGCAATCGCACGGTAGATGTCTTCCTTGGTCAGGTCGATTTTGTCGCGTACGACCGGGTTGAGTTTCGATTTCGGGTCGAATACAGCTATAAATATGTGTTCCGGTTCGACCAGGGCATCATACAGCTTGGCTTTCTCTTCCAGCGCCTGGGTCAGGACTTCCTGAACGGCGGGGGAGATGGCCAGTTTCTCACGGGCACTTGACCGACTTGACTGTGCCTTGAGGTGATCTTCGACCACCGATTCGATAAAAGCGGCGCTTTTGCCTGTCTGGTTGAGGATAGACTCTACCTCAGAGCCTTCATGTCGTACGACTGCGATCAGGAGATGCTCAATCTCGATTTCCGGATGACGGAACTGGGCGGCGACCTCTCGGGCCACTTTGATTGCGGCTCTGGAATCGGATGAGTAGTTGGCAATATCCATATTATGCAATTTCCCTATTGCTAAGATATACTTGGCGGAGCCGGAATCCGAAACATTTCATTCGGAAAACCTGCCCGGAAAGTACCAGTATAGACCTGTAAATTCATACTTGTCAAGTTGTTTGTGAGCAATACAAAACCCCCGGCCCGCTTTGTGTCGATTGCGTTGAAACGAAATCAGCACAACCACTAATTACCTCTTTCTTTCAAATATCTGTCATGGTAAGCGAAGTCGATGTTTTGTCTCCTCAAAAATCGATGATCAGGAACATATTTTGCATAAGTTACACTTTTGTCGACAGCAATCAGGAACTTTTCATCTTTATCCAGAGAGAAATAGATGATGAGCACACCTGTCAGGATAACAGCAGCCGCCAGCCAGCCCACCACGCCGCCTCGACTCAAAACTTGCATCGTTCCGGCGCAGGCAACTACCATTTCTCCGAGGACCTTAACATTATTTCCTTTTTTGAGAGCATCTGCCGCTTCGATAAAGCTGATCACAATCAGGGCGCAGCCCGCAACCCGAGTAAGGATGGTTTCTGTCAGGCCCAGATGTTTAGCCAGCTTTTCTCTCACAGCCTTAAAAGCATTGGCTGCTTCTGAAGCTTCCTTGAAACTCTTCAGGCAATTTTTGAAATCCGGATTTTCAAGAGTCTCTTTTAAGGCCAGCGCAAGATTGACTACATTGCAAAACTGTCCGACTCGAGTGGCCACCTTACCCACTTTCCCGATTTGTTCTTTTAGGTTCAACGTTTGGGGATTACCGTCAGCGTCTTTAATGGTGACAGTGATCCCTTTGGGCTGAAGCTTAAATACCTGCTGAATCGGCTTGCCGGCATTATCCGGACTTTCAATATAGTGCAGAAAATGGTTAATGCGGTTGAGGGTAGCGGCTACCTGGTCCGGTTTCTGCTTGACGATCTTTGGAAGAAAAGCCTCAATCCACTCACTGGATTTCTCAATAAATCCGGCCGATTTATCCAGCCCCATGGCATCGAGATTCTGATACGATGCAAGTATCGATTCCATGAAACCTGCAGGCTGCTTCCCTTTGCGCGCTTTTTTCACTGCCTCCATAGCCTGGAGGTAGTTTTTTTCGCTGCACATGAACTTGTCCCAGAGTTCACGGGCGGCAACTATACTGGCCGCCTTTTGAATACGCTCGATGTATTCACACGCATCTTTTTTTGGATGATGGTCGGCTGCTTGAAGAAGGGCATTGGAATACAATGGCTTCAGGCGTTTCCCGCAGCTTTGTATATAATTGCTTAGTTCGGAGTAGGAGTTCTCAATGCGCCACTTGGCATTTGAGAATTCATTGGTGACAGCTTCTCTTCTATAAAAGTTCTGAATTACACTATTGAATGACCGTTCCTTACCACGACTTTTAATTATACGCAACACTTCCTCGAGACGTGCAATATTGCCCAAATAGTCGCTTTGTTGAGGAGTCTCCGCAGCTTCTATGATCAAATTAGCCATTCCCATCGCGTGTTCAAGATCATGGTCTTTAAGCTGGAGATGTGGGGTCAACCTGAACTTGGTTTCTAATCCGCGGTAGGTGCTCCGAATAGAGACAGGCTCCGCTCCTGCATTGATGACAAAGCGGTGATACTTATGTTCGTATCTCATGAACAGTTTTTTGACTTTTTCAACAAGTTCTTTCTGTGTCTTGAACTTAGTACGCCAGATATTGATAACCGGTCTGAGTAGGATTGGGATGAACATTTTTTGGTCGTTCAAATTCAGCATAGTCGAACAACGAAGAAGCTGATTTTCTTTGGGAGTACGACATGAATTTTTATGTCGGGCCAGATCGAACTGACTGCGATGATAGGTCCAGTACAGGTTGAACTTGGTTCCGAGATTTACCATAAGTGGCGGTAACTTGTCGATGTGTGGCCGAGCATCGGCATCATTACGGTAGTAAAGGTTCATCATCGTGTGATCCGACTCGTCTATCGCTACGAGGTACCCCTTGCCATTGGTACGACACGGAATCTGCCATTTGACTTCCGAAGATATTTCCTCGGAAATATACCCTTTGTTTTTTTTGAATACTTTCCCGGGTGATTTGGAATCCTCTGCCGCCAGGTCAAGCAGGCAGTATGCGTATTTTACGATCTCGAACGGTGGCTTTGAATGTGAACGGTGAGGCTCCAGTAAGTTGCGTAACTGGACGGCCATCGACAATAGAACAGACATACCCTATCTCAATTTCGGGTCTTGCTCAGGACCCTCATTCTCATTGTTGCGAAGTGTCAGCGTTTCGTCTTCAAATAGATAAACATCAATTGTGTTTGATTTCCCGGAGGACTTGCTATTACTGTCCGAGGGAACATTCATGGTAACTTTAAGACTGTATTTGGGTGATTCCGGGGGCATGGGGAACCATAATGTTGCACTCCCGGGCAGGATTTCGGCTTCGGTGTACTTCATACTTTCGGAATAAGAGCCGTCGTCAGCCTCCAGGGTGAACAAGTCATCATTTGAATACTGGAAATCTCCTGTCAGTAGAACAAAGGGATATTCGTGGGCAACAGAAATCCTTTTCGTTTCGCCTGTCCTCCCTTCAAACATCTCCTCGGTTCCTTCTGATGGGTTATTGTGTCTGTTTTTAGTCATGTCAAAATTGATTTCTAATTTCAGCTATCAGACAAGGCCGGTCATAGCTCCGGGAACTCCACGCGGTAACGCCCCGGTGGTATGTTATCCACTTTAGCAATACCTTCAGCGTTCAGTTTGCCCTCTACAGTTGTTCCATCTGATTTATGTATAATATATTTTTCATTTTCAAGAGGTCGCCCCAGTCTGTCGGTTGCGATGATCTCGATCCAGTCCTTGAACAACAGTAAACCCGATTCCTGTTTGAGGCCGTATTCCACGCCCTCGACTTTAATCGTGAAAAAATATTCGGGTGGGTTGTACTGACCGCCGTACTTGTCCAGTTCTTCCTGGGTTGGTATTTCGTCGGTATCCTCGTGGTATTGATACTCCCACGATATTTCGATGCGTTCGCTGGTGACGACCGCCGGAAGTTCCACGATGCGATCATGCACCTGGTCCCGGTCATACTCGTAGATCACTACCGCGACTTCGGTTTCCTCCGGCAGCCCTTTGATATCGGCGCTCAGAGTGAGAGTGTCGCCACGCCGCGCTTCGGTGGCGCTCCAGCTCATGTTGGCAATACGGATCGGCGGGAAAGCCGGAATCTGTTCCGATTGTCCATCGAGCGAATTCTTGGGAAGTTTGACCTCGAAAAAGACACGATCCCCCGGCTCGATATCCTCGGGGATGTCGAGCGCTCCGACAAAGTGATTACGCCGCATCTTCCCCTGCACTTTGCCCAGTTTTTTCCCCTTGACGCTCTTGCCGGTGACTTTTACCGGGGCACCCTCGCCAACCAGTTCCGTCACGATCTCAAAAGTGGCCTGTTGTCCGCCGATCGCCCGACCGCAGGTCCACATTGCGGAAACAAGAGAAGATTCGAGCTTCAACTTATGCTCGCTGTCGGTGCTCTTTGTAAATTTTAAAGACATAACTGACTACTGCCGCAATAAAATGCCGGTTACACTCCCCCCGGCACAAGGCTCTCGATCATCCGGTCCGCTTCGACTCCGAGTGTCTTGAGGGTTTGTTTGGTAAAGGTCCCGTTAAAATTGTACATCACCTTGCCGTGCTTGACAAACACCATCTTCTGAAACACGACCTTATCTTCAGACGGCGCCCATTTGTAAATAACCTCGTAAGCCGGCATTCCTCCGGCCATTGTTTTCTCTTCCTGCTTGAGCACTTCGGCGCCGGGGATAGACTCCAGCACCTGGGCGACACGCTCCTGCGCGTACTCTGAAACATCATCCGGATCGGTCTCAGGGTCAACCTGAAGCGACAGGGCATGTTGCACTCCGTGTGTTTCAGGTCCCATGAAATAGTGTACCGTCAGATCCTGCCATCCGTCGGCGAGGTCGATTTTGAAACGGTTATTGGTTGTGGCCATCTTGTGTTATCCTATCTACTCAAGACAATGGATACCGTTGTCGGCTCCGTAATACACTTTTCCGCTCGCGTCCATGATCGGACGGGTAGTTATCATGTGATCAAACCACTTCGAAAAGAGTTCTTTACCAGCAGGGGAAATATGCACCAGTAAGACTCCGGCTGCCACGAGAACTGATTTGTCGGACAAAATGCTGATCCTGATTTCGCCGGTGTTGGCTTTCAGAGGATACTCCCACGTGATTTTTCCATCGGCGATTTTCAGAACCCGGCCGCCTGCAACTACAAAGACTTCGCCGTCGCCGGTACCGGCAGCGGGCTGCCGGGATAATTCGGAACTGCCGAGCGAGACAGACCATCCTGTTTCTCCATCGGGCAAAACCTGTCTGAGCCAGGCGACATTGTCTACCAGTTCTCCAATTAGAGCGTTCCCGTTGCCGTCGGTCGAGAGCGAAATGACATCGTTCATGTCGATTGTTATTACTTCGTCCTCTCCGGTCGCATTGATTGGAATAATGTGTAGCGAATTCCCGAAAGCTACATATAAAACAGAACCATCTTTGGTGACAGCAACACCCCGCGGCTCCGGCGGCAGGCTGTGTTCCCAGCGAACATCCATCTGTTCGGGGTTGTACCGGACAAAACGTGTCTCCGGCGGTTCCGGATCTTCATCCGGGGAGCTCATCGGCTCCGGGTATTGTTCGGCCAGATAGGCCCAGTCGCCGTTGTCGAGGACAGTGGAGAAGTGCAGGAAAGCGTCTTCGTGAACCGACGGGAGATAGGTCTGGTCGCCCGGTTTGTTGTCCAGGTCGATCGGGACATACTGACCGGAATGATCGAGGGTGAGGATGCCGTTCGTATCGACCCGGTACAAGTGATTTCCACGTGTGGTTCTGGTCCAGATCAGGTCACCATTCTCGCTGTCCAGGCAGATATACTTTCCGCCGTACCAGACAACCAGCCGGCCGTCAACCAGCGAAAGCGCCAGTGGGTTCAATGACTGTCCGATATCTTCGGCTTTGGCGAAAAACAGTTCGCGACCGCTTATCGACCCTGTCACCGGAAGTGAGGAGTTGTTCTGCGGATCGCCGAAGAATCCGGGGTTGATAACACTCTTCTCAGCCATTGGACTCTCCTCGGCCGATGGGGACAGGTAAGGACAGCAGGCGGCAAGCAGATACAGGCCAAGCATTCCGGCTATCCGGATAATCAATTGCCGTTTTTTCATGTATGAACCGGCTCCTCATATTATGAGTATCTTTCGGCATTATATTTTATGGTCCTCCCGTCGGAATTTGTTCCAGGCTATAACTGGCGCTCATTTTGTCATTGATCCAGGCTTCAAGAAATTTGAGCGCGGCAAGTTCCGACTCTCCGGTCTGCTGATTAAGGAAATGCTTGCGCAAATTGGGGCCGGAGATCGACTGCGCGATCTCGACCCGCCCGTCGGCGCTGGTCAGATTACATTTCTGATAAAGCGATTCGATTTTGGGCCGATCACCTTCGGCTACCGCGGAGCGCAGTTCATCCCGGTGCGCCGTGGTCATTATACCGTTATACGTAAGCTTGTGTGAGCCGCCGTCATAAGTGACTTTGGCCTGCAAGTCTCCGGACAGGGTAGAGGTGTCGATACTTCCGGAAAGTGTTTCCGAGTATTCGGTTACGAACGTCATGGCATAATTCCAGTCAGTTCCGGCTCTGGCCTGGTCCTTGAAACCGGGCATGAAATGAATATAAACGTTTTCGATTTCACCCGGTCCGCCGGTGAGTCTGTATTTCCCGTTCATGTTGACCCAGGCGGTGCGGATATGACCGAGTTTGGCGTGGACATTGGCCGCGCTCATAGCCGGAGCGCCAACCGCCACGCCGATCATCACCCGCACGACCAGGACACCATGATAACGGTAACCGTTCTGATTCTCGGTAAAACATCCTTTCGAGCTGTTTTCACCCTCCGATGATTCATCCTGCCCGACATCGTAAAGAGCCAGACGCAGGCGTCGCAGCGAACGAGTTTTCTGCTGAAGAACGTTAACTTTATTCTTGTTGTCATTGGATGCAAACAGTCCGCGCAGAGCATCACGGTCAGCATCAGACATGACACTGTTGTCGGTCCACTCCAGAATATTGTCGGCGGCCTCAAATCGTACTTTGGCCTGCAGGGCGGTGGTCAATGTGCTGAGGTCGGGAGCCGCCGAGACAGTCACCCTGTTCGGTAAACGTGCCTGGTTTTCACTGATGACTGATTCACGGATGTCGCTTTTTATCGACGGTTGTCCGGCTGCGGGAGCGGCTCCGGTCGGGGTCCAGTTTATATTGCGTGAGAAAGTGTGGTCTTTCGATCCGCGCTGGTGTCTCAGGACAAACGACTTGTTTTTTAGTACGTGCGAATCGGCTGACGGAATGGCCCGGATAGTCGTGTTGAGAAAATGCAGGTGATACCAGCAGTGACGCAGACGGGGGACACCGTTGTGAAACATGATGACCGCTTCGTTGTTGGGATCCATCGTGTACTGGATCAGATGGTGCGAAAAGGCATAGTGGCTGCGTCTCGTACCACCGATGTTGATCGACTCCTTTTTGATGTACTCATCCTGCAGGCTGGTGACATGGCCGAGTTCATGGGCAAAGACGAAACAGTCGTAACTGTCGCCGTCCTCGCTGTAACCGCCGGTCTGGTAGGCCCAGTTTCCGGTCGGATGGTCCCAGGTCGACTTGCGCAGGCTCATAACCGAGTGGGGTTTGCTTCCGCTGCGAATCGCCCAGGCCCAGGAACCGTCGGACTCCGGCGTGATCAACGTTACCCACTTGACCGGTCCGCCGAAAGCGGCTGTTTTGGCCGCCGTGAAACCGGCATTGGCAAAGAGTGTGTTCAACTGCCCGTAGTCGCGATGGTTGATGCCGGTAGGGGCATCGGCCAGCGGTATTTCGAATGTCTCGCGTTCATCGATCAGGTAGAACGGTCTGATAAGTAGTGAGCTGTCGCCTGCAGTCGTCTCATCGTAGAAGAACCGTTTTGAGTTCCAGCGGTCGTTGGCTTTGTAAACACCCTGATTTACGAAGTTGGAGATGTCGCTGAAATCCGGGTTTGCCGGGTCGGCGGCCCAGGCGGTACGGTCCTGCGCCCCCTTGGCTGAAAGCATAAAGTTCATTGATACATAGACTATCAGAAATGACACCGGATGCGACTGGTCAAGATACTGTTGATGAAAATAATGGAGTTCATAGTCCCCGGTGTATCCCAGGGGATCGTTGTTGACATTGCGTTCCCATTTCAGATGCAGGTTCTCGTCGTCGCGTATCGCTTTGCGGGCGCCCAGGACCGGCTTATGGGGCAGATCCATCCAGTTGTTCGGCTGAGCTTCGGTCCGCTGGTCGCTTACCGTATAGAAATTGTCCCGGAAATGAACAATCTTCGCATTGGGCGCCAGCCCGGAGACGATATTCCTTTCAAACCGAATCCGTTCCTGTTTGTTGGTAGTTATCTGCGAGCCCGGTGAGCTGGGCGAGCTGCCGGACGGTGGCGGAGGAGCGGAGGTATAGTCATCGTTAGGTTTCGACCAGAGTT
>JAJRTA010000255.1 GCA_024278515.1 Candidatus Zixiibacteriota bacterium | reverse complement strand
GACAGTTTCTGATGATATACTCGAGCTTACCTGCTTTTGTCGAAGGGTTTACCACCGAAAAAACACCACCGGCTATCAGGGCGCCGAATACCGCTGTTACCGCCTCCGGAGAGTTTTCAAGATAAATGATCACCCGGTCGCCCCGTTTGAAACCCTGCCCGACAAGATAAGAAGCGAGACGGACCGATCCGTTCAACAACTCACGGTAAGTAAACTCTTTTTCACTGAAGATCAGGGCTGTTTTGTCCGGGTGTCGCTCTGACGAACTAATCAGAAAATGATGTAACAGATATGTCAGCATCGTGATCATGCCGTACGGCCGGATCACTGCTCAGAGCAGGAGTTATGCTATTCGATCTCCAGCGGACTCATGCGCAGGTACTCCGTGGCCACAATCTTGCGGTTTATATTGGCGTAAGCTTTCTCCACCTGGTCCACCGAGAGACCCAGCACCGAGGCCGCCCGGTCCGGCTCGATATCGTTTTCCATCGCGTGCCAGAGCATGTCCATGGTGTAAAAGTCCAGTCCGAAGAAAAACTCCTCCTGGGTGACCTCTGCCGAGTAGGTATCGGTTGTCGGCGTGCGTTCGATAATCTCTTTCGGCACGCCCAGATACTCGGCCAACTGATAGACCTGGACCTTGTACAGATGGGCGATCGGTTTCATGTCCGCGCCGCCGTCGCCGTACTTGACAAAGAACCCCTGCTGGTGTTCATCTTTGTTGCCGGTCCCCACTACCGCCCAGTTGCGCAGCTCGGCGTGATAGTATAACATGGTCATCCGGAGGCGTTGTTTCAGGTTCGAAGCGGCCACCACCTGAAGGTACGCTTTCAGCGGCATCCGTCTGGTCAGCACTTCACCGCTGTCGGTTTCGACAGTAAGATTGAAAAAATTGAAAGTGTCTTTGTCGAGGATATTACCCGGGTTGACAATTTTCGCCTTCCAGCTCTCCTGAAAGTCCGGGAATACCATCTTCATGGCCTCATTGCGACGTTCATAACAGCCCAGCCCGGCCAGCCCGGCCGAGATGTTCTCCATCACCGTTTCAAACCCGAATTTCTCAGCCAGAATCCCGGCCAGTTCCGCACTCTCTGAGGCCGAATCGGTTTCCGGCATCATGATACCGACCACTTTTTTCGGACCCAGGGCACGCGCGCACAGAGCGGCACATACCGAGGAATCAATTCCGCCGGAGATACCAATCACCGTCCCGGTCTTTTTCAATTTCGTGCGCAACTGTTCAATGATGGCGTTACAAAGCTGATCGGTAACCGCCGCAGCATCGATCTTCAGACTATCCTTGTTAAAATCCACTTGTTTTCCTGTCTGCTGTTCGGTTATGGCCGCCTGTTGAAAGTCATATTACATCGACTCAACTCACAAGGCAACCTGATAATTATACAACAACAACCGGGCCGACAAACACGAACCGGCCGTTCATTCAGATTATCGGTCACATGAACACCAGCTTAAGCCCCACTTCTATCTCTTTCAACCTCTGTCAGATACCTGATCGGTTCTCAACTCAGAGAATCCCGGCCCCCTCAACCGGAAGATAAACATACCGAAGGCGTACTGTCGATTTGTTGTTGTCGCCCGATAGAGCAATTACTTCAAGCTGCACATGGTGATTTTCCGGGGTTGTCATCCAGATCAAATCACCCTCGCGAATCGGCAAGCGTTCCTCGGTGGGTGAGTTGCCCAACGCCCTGCCCGACAGGATTTCCTTTCTGAGATCCCAGTTTTCCGGCTGTTTGCTAAAACGGGTGGCGCGAAGGAAACCATCGAGTCGTGAGGGGGACGCAAGATAATGGACACCATTTCGTGAATATGTGTACAGATCGTTACTCAGATCGTCGGCTCGCACATGCCTGCCCAGGATGAACGAGAAACCGTCTTCTTCTCCGGAGTAGCGCGCGGCCAGATCAAACTCACCGCTCGGGCCGCAGATCGCCGGAATCGGCTTTGACGGCGGTGACAAAGTTCGGTCCGCAAACATCACCCGGACCGCCACCTGGTACAATACTCCGTTCTCCAGACCGCCTGCTTCATAGTACACGGTTGGATCGTCCGGGTCGGTATCACCGGGGTACACGGTCGTATTGTGTGTTTCTTCAGGAATCGTACCGGTATCGGCGTATGCCTGGAGCGATGAGGGGCTGATGTAGATATTATACCCGCTGATCATGCTGTTGCAATGGAGCCGCCACCCGACTTTCATACTGCCATCACCGCTTTCCACTGTAACTGCAGACGGAACGCACGACCCGGGCTGCTCACCGGCCGGCTCAGGCGGGCCGCACCCGATCAATGAAAGGACCAAAAGGGAGATCGTTATCAGGAAAACAGATTTCATACAACAGTCAACTCAAGCTGCCGGGGACACAGGAAAACGGTTTCCGCAGTATCGATCAACACATCCTCTTCAAGACCGACACAACCTATGCCGGGCAGGTTTATCTCAAGCTCCAGGGTGAATATATTGCCAGCTTCCAGCTCCGTCTCGGGTGTCCGACCATACCGTTCCCACTTCGGCCCAAGTATCGCCCCACCGTCATGAACCGCTCGTCCCAGTTGATGCCCCAGGGCGTGTTGATATTCCGGGTAGCCATGTTCGGTCAGGCGTTGACGGGCCGCCCTGTCGATCTCGAATCCGCGTGCGCCCGGTCTGGTCAGAACGGCGGTTTCTGTAATAATATCCCGCACCAGGTCGAACGCTTCAACCAACTTAGCAGGCGGTTTCTGCTCATCAGAAGAACGAAAATAAACAACCCTCTGGATATCCGAACAATAACCTTCCACTACGGCCCCGAAATCCACATGCAACAGATCACCCGGTTCCAGCCTGGCCTTAGTCGGTAATCCATGCCCCGGGGACGTCTTGTCACCGGCATTGACCAGCGTAGGAAAAGAGTTTGCCGAACCCAGACCTGCAATCCCGGTATCTATCAACCGGCCGATCTCTATCTCGGTCATACCGGTCCTGATTTTCGGCAGAACTGACCTGAAAGCATGCTCGGCAAGAACCGCCGCATCAGCTACAAGATTCGACTCCGCCCTTAGTTTTCTCGCCCGAAGTTTGGAGCAGATGTCCTCGGCCGATACCAGACGATCGGCATACTTCGTATCTTTCAGATACTCCCGTATATTGAGATACATTCCATAGGTCAAGCCATCAGCCGAAGCATCCGATTGTGAGAAGTTCAGGGCAATCCGCGCGGGGTCCAGCCGTTCAACAATTTTCCTGAAATCCGCGCTCACCCCTTCAGTGTAGGTAAACACCTCGGTGAACCATCCGCATCGGCGGTAATCTTCGACATCAAGGTTCCCTACCAGCGCGATCGCATCACCCTGGCCGGTATAGAAAAAAAACGACTGCCAGGTAGCGTCATGTCCCACTACCATCGAAAGCATCGGGTCAGACGCGATAGCTGTTTCCCGAGCGGTCATAAGCCACAGATCAATTCCAAGCTCTTTCAGCAGACTGCAGGCCTGCCTGATCTTTTCCGGCGCCAGTTTCATAGCGGCCAAGATAGGACCATTGTTGCGACCTAACAAGGGAAAACGAAACAAGAGATGATCTCGACCATCAATATAAGACCGAAACCGATACAAAGCGGCCAGGTCGGGGTGCAGGGGGGCCGGCTGACGTAAGCAAATAACAGACTCCGGCTTACAGTGGCAAAAATGGATAAAGTTGACGGTCGATTTGGTCGACATAATAAATTAATAGGTTGAATTAACCCCTAACGTTGAAAAGATGTTTCTCTAACCAGGAGGACAGTATGTATGATGCCGGTTATGACGGCGGTGGAATGGGCACAATTGCCTGGCTGATTATTCTGGGCGTCTATTTCTATTTTGCCTTCTCACAGTACAAGATCGCGCAGAAAGTAGGCTGCGCCGATAAAGCCTGGTGGTCGTTTATCCCGATCGCCAACACTTTCCTGCTCATCCAAATGGCCAACAAGGACTGGTGGTGGTTCGTGCTCTGCCTGATCCCGCTGGTTAACATCATCAGCTTCGCCATATTATGGATCGAGACAGCCAAAGCGGCCGGACATTCCCCTGTCTGGGGGTTCCTTGTGCTGGTCCCGTTTTTGAATTTCGTAGCGATAGGTGTGATGGCCTTCAGCGGCGGTTCCGGCGGAAGTATGCCGTCCTCCGGCCATATCGACACCATGCACAAACCGACCCACGTCGGCTGATACTCGGCCGGACATGTTTGCATACATGAATAAACCAAAAGGCGAGTCACCCGGCTCGCCTTTTTCTTGCACTGCCTGTTTTTTATCCTCCCAACGCAGGACCTGTTGACAAACACTGCTAACGTTGTGTCGAACTCTGAACAGACTGTTCACTTCTTGCTGATCATCTCATTCAACCACAACGCCGCTTCCTCAAAACTTGCCTGAATTTCGGGTGTATTATCCGCTCCTTTCTTCCAGTGCGTTGCGCACGTCACCGTGCGCAGCGAATGAGTGCAGAGGCGAGGATATCCTCTGCACACAAAATAACTCACCTTACTCCTCAGGCTTATGTTACCGGCTGAAAAGGTAATGGAACAACGCCGCGACAACACCCGACATTGTCACTATGGCCATATTGGACACCGACCAGCGATTTTCAGGTTTCTTGTAAGCAAAGATTATCCCGAGTCCGATTACCAGGCCGCCAAGGAACCAACCGAGTAAACCAGAACCTGCCCTTTGCATAAGAACGGCAAGCAGAACCCCAAACATCGTAGTAGCAACCTGGACAATTATTCGTCCTCGACCGGTTTCTGATTTGCACACTATTGTTGATTCCATTTCGTTCTCCTATTCTCCAGTAATTGCCATGATCCCACATATCAGCTCAGATGCAGCCACACTTGCACCAACGAATTTAAAATAAAAACAGTTGGTTACAGCACATCCGAGTAAGGCCGACCCGCCGCCACCACCCAAGCAATTCCAGAAACGTTCCATCGGCAGCTCAAAGGGGTCGGTCGTATTTACCAGCAGACCTTTATCGATACCTACAGCAAGGTTGCTTTTGCTAAGCTCTATGATCGCAAGAACGCCCTGGTGGCGGCCGATCTGCTCAATGACAGGGTCATTCCATTCTTTGAAGGCGCCGGGATATCACTTCTGCGCATCCTGACCGATCGCGGCACCGAGTATTGCGGCAACCGTGAGCATCATGAGTATCAACTGTATCTGGAGATTGAGGACATTGATCATACCAGGACCAGAGCGCGGAGTCCGCAAACCAACGGCATCTGTGAGCGGTTCCGGAAGACGATGCTCAACGAGTTCTACCGGATTACATTTAGAAAAAAAATCTATCAAAGCCTTGACGAATTGCAGAAGGATGTTGATAGTTGGTTGTT